>QIGT01000476.1 GCA_003230835.1 Gammaproteobacteria bacterium | reverse complement strand
AATGTCTTGGTATCTCTAATTCGACCTTGGCCGTTACAACGTGGGCAAAGCACTGTGGTGACCTCTTCGAGAGAGGGGCGCAGTCGTTGTCGACTCATTTCCATTAAACCGAAACGAGAAATTTTGCTGGTTTGAATGCGCGCGCGGTCGGCTTCTAAAGCATCGCGCATTCGATTTTCTACTGCGCGCTGATTCTTTTGTACCAACATGTCGATGAAATCGATCACGATCAAACCGCCGATATCTCTAATACGTAATTGTCGGGCGATCTCATCCGCGGCTTCTAGATTTGTATTTAGTGCGGTTTCTTCGATATCTGAGCCCTTGGTCGCGCGGGCTGAGTTGATGTCTATAGAAACCAAAGCCTCGGTTGGATCAATAACGATGCTGCCACCAGAGGGTAGTTGTACTGTGTGTTGGAATGCGGTTTCGATCTGGCTTTCGATTTGGTATCGGCTGAAGAGGGGGATGCTGTCACTGTAAGGTTTGACCTTGTCTGCATAGTGAGGCATGACCTGTGCAATAAAGGTGGCTGCTTCTTCGTATGCCTCAGCTCCTTCAATCAGGACTTCGCCGATGTCCTTCCTTAAGTTGTCTCTGATTGCACGCAATACGGCACTGCTTTCTTGGTACAACAACGCGGGCGTGGATTCAGTTTCTTCTGCATTTTGGATAGCCTGCCATAATTGCAGCAGATATTTCAGATCCCAATTTAATTCCTCGCTGCTGCGACCAACCCCGGCGGTTCGTACGATGACACCCATACCTTCTGGAACGTCGATCTGGGATAAAGCTTCTCGTAGTTCGTCACGTTCATCACCTTCTATACGTCGTGATATACCACCGGCTCGAGGGTTATTTGGCATGAGGACGACGTAGCGTCCCGCTAAGCTTACGAAGGTGGTTAGCGCGGCGCCTTTGTTGCCTCTCTCTTCCTTGTCGACTTGTACAACAATTTCCTGGCCTTCGCGCACCAATTCTTGGATGGGGGTTCGTTGCCCACCTTCGGTGGGCCGTTTCCGGTTCTTAAAATAGGTTCGAGAGATCTCTTTTAGTGGTAAAAACCCGTGTCGTTCTGAGCCGAAATCAACAAATGCTGCCTCAAGGCTTGGTTCAACACGGGTAATTTTAGCTTTGTAGATACTGGCTTTTTTCTGTTCTCGGGTACGGTTTTCAATGTCGAGGTCATACATTTTTTGACCTTCGACAAGAGCGATACGAACCTCTTCGGGTTGTGTCGCGTTAATAAGCATTCTTTTCATTTTTGACTAGTTCCCAACGTCATTAGTTAAGCTGTTAGTAAGACAGCATTGAAACGGACAACGAAAAGGAAGTGAGTAGACGAATAGAACCGCGTAGGCAACACAGATTTTCTGAACAGCAGAGCAACTTTCTTATAGTGGCAACGTTTTTCTAGAGTTTTATAGCTCTAAGTTGTCACTGCAGCGAGCGGCATCATATATAAGGCCAAACTCGCTGTGGCGTGGAGCTTTATACTTCGTAAAGCAGTGATGCTTCTTAAAGCTCTGACGCTGTCGGTCTGTGCCAGCATCCTCTTTGTGCCCTCGTTTTTCATGTGCCACGCTTTAGTTTGTAGTAAGCGTGGCCGGGCTCTTAGTGCCGCTAGTAAAAACGCGGCTAGCCTATGGGCAACATTGTTGCTGTTAGTCACTAGCCCTTTTTAGCTAGTGACTGCGATCTATTCGAACTGGGACTCACTTTAGTGCTCCAAACCTTTGGGATTCTTAGTTCCATCGGCTATTTGTTGCACTACTGCTAAGACTAGTTTTCTGCCGATCTATGAGGGCTGGCATCTGCTCTTACGCCGTCAAGACCGCTATACTAGGCTGTTCCCGTTGTCAGTTGGTTGCTTAAGAAGTAGCTTGCATGTCTATAGATGAAGTTTGCTACGTCTGCGCAACGCATCTGAATGTTAGCAGTGTTTGCTAACTCCTTCAAACCCTTAGAATTTTTTCTTTTCAGAGTGATTTGGTGTCTGTTCAGTATTTAGAAATTGAGGATCATCAGGATGTTGGTCAGCGATTAGACAACTTTCTGATGCGTTTTCTTAAAGGTGTTCCGCGTGCGCATGTCTATAAAATTCTTCGAAGTGGGGAGGTGCGCGTTAATGGTGGGCGGGTGAAAGCCAACTACCGCATACAGTTGGCTGATCGAATACGCATACCTCCGGTGAGAGCACGGCAAGAAGTGCCGGTTAGTGTGACGAAGCAGGACAGCCAATGGCTGCTTGATCGGGTCTTATACGAAGACAAAGACTATATGGTCATCAACAAACCCATTGGACTGGCAGTACATGGCGGCTCTAATGTTAGCGCGGGCGTAATTGAGATCTTGCGCAGTGCGCTGCAAAACTCTCGGTTAGAATTGGTGCACCGGCTTGATCGTGATACCTCCGGATGTTTGGCATTGGCCAAGAACCGGCCTGCCTTGGTCATCGCTCAACAAAGTTTCAGGGATCGGACGGTGAAAAAAATCTACGAACTCATCGTGCTGGGGCAGTGGCCAAAAAAAAATGCCAGTGTACACCTCAAGCTACAGCGCTATAACACTGCCTGGGGTGAGCGACGAGTTAGAGTAGACACCGCTGGGCGATCCGCTCGTACGGATTTCGCTGTGCTTGCAACCGCTAAGCAGGCGACTCGTCTGCAGGCGACATTACATACTGGGCGAACCCATCAAATTCGCGTACACACCAGTGCTTTGGGCCACTGTATTGTCGGTGATACGAAGTACAGTCGCGGTTCGCAGCGAGAAGAAGCTGTAAATTCCAGATTGTGCCTGCATGCAAAAAAATTACGAATTCCGCTAGAGGATGGCCACCAAATTCGCGTAGAAGCAGCTTTAGATGACAACTTTGAGCAAATATGGCAAAACTATGCGGATATTCATCCGGGCAAAAAAACAGTCAAAACAACGCTTTGAGCGGGTTTACATGTGCGCTTGAGGTACCTATGATTGCCGCCGCCATGACAACCCGCAATTCGACTCAGCAGACCTATGTAGAGCTTGCACGAGCGAGTGCGAAAATATTGCGCCAGCTTGATGCTCAACAGTGTATTCGGCTGGGTTGTGCAGTGAAAAATTTGGCGGCTGTGGATGTTGAACTCTGCTTTTCGATGACACAGCAAGGACGTGTAAGTGTCGTGGGTAAAGCACGAACCCAGGTTGAATTGGGTTGCCATAGATGTCTAGAGTCGGTCAATTTGATGCTAGATGTAGATTTTGATGCAGTGTTAGCATTTGATGAAAAGCAGGCTGCACAATGGGCTAAAAGCGGCACCGGTCAGAACGTAGTGGTGGTTGCCAGCCCAGTGTTAAATGAACTAGAGCTAATAGAAGACGAACTGCTTTTGCAGTTGCCACAGAAAACATGTTTGGACGAAAATTGCCAGAATCGACCTAAAAGCTCCTATGGCGACGACAATAGAAAGGAGGCAAATGAAGTACCTACAGAACTCAAAGAGGATGACAATCCTTTTGCCGTGCTCGGAGCAATGAAGCTCAAAGATTAATAAATGAAGCTCAAAGAATAACCAAGAGCGATATAATATAGAACGCAAGTTCGCCAGAATGACAAGACTAAACGACCAGACCCAACGAAACGAATAGACAAAGAGTAAGACAAAATGGCTGTACAAAAAAGTAAAGTAACACGCTCTCGTAGAGGACAACGAAGGTCTCACGACAGTCTGCAGAAACCGACGTTGTCGATTGAAGCCACTACGGGTGAAACCCATCGACGCCACCATGTGTCTGCTGATGGTTACTACCGTGGTCGACAGGTGCTTGAAGACAAAAGCTAGGACTCTCCAATATGGTCACTGCTGCAGTATTTCCGGGCCAAGGTGCGCAAAGCATAGGCATGCTCGCGGAACTCGCAGACCAATACCCTGGCGTGCAAGCCCGGTTTGCGGAGGCCTCTGAGGCACTGGGGTTTGATTTGTGGGCACTAGTCGAACAAGGTCCAGTGCAAGCGTTGTCCCAAACAGAAAATACTCAACCTGTATTGTTAACGGCCAGCCAAGCAATTTGGGATATATGGCAAGCACAAGCGAATACGCCAGATTTCATCGCCGGTCACAGCTTGGGAGAGTACGCTGCGCTGACTTGCGCAGGAGCAATAGCCTTTGTTGATGCGGTTAAATTGGTTCGTAAGCGGGGTCAGCTAATGGAAGCTGCAGTGCCTCGAGGGCAAGGTGGCATGGCCGCCATTTTGGGATTGGATGACCAGCAAGTTGAAACATGTTGTGCCAGCGTTGATGGTATTGTTGTTGCGGCAAATTACAATGCACCGGGCCAAGTGGTCATTGCGGGAGAAGTAGCAGCGGTAATTGCAGCTGTAGATGCGTGCAAAGAAGCCGGTGCTCGTCGTGCTGTGATACTTGATGTGAGCGGTCATCTGCTCAAGGTTGGTTGCATTTCTCCACGCTGGGTTTCTGGTAGCTATAGATCCTGTGAAATTCACAAAACCTCCTTTGTCTCCAAG
>QIGT01000259.1 GCA_003230835.1 Gammaproteobacteria bacterium | reverse complement strand
TCAAAAGGGTCGAAGGTTTCCACAATATCCTGGATAACAACAGTCTGTCCGCTAAACAAGCTATTGCATGCGACCCACTGTCCCGCGGCATGCATGAATGGTGGTGCGATCAGCACTTTTTGTGCCGCAGCAGATGCGCGGGTTGCGTATTGATCTAGGCGGGCCATTGGATTTCCGTTCTTGTCCGAGCCACCTAACACAGACTGTAAGACATCACTCTGCTGCCAGAGTACGCCCTTGGGCATGCCTGTGGTCCCGCCTGTATAAACCAGGTAGAGGTCCTCTGCTAAGGCTTGACTCTTGTAAGTCTGATGAAGATCGGCGGAAGTGATTTGCTCGTAAGCGATCGCGCCTTCTACCGCCGGTGTGTCAATCGGGTTGTCATAATCCTCGTCTACCTCGATGTACAGTTGTACGCCAGATAACTGGTTTTTCAGCTGCTGAATCTGCTCAGCGAAGTCTCTGTGATAGATGATCACCAACGGTTTTGAGTCGTGGAACAGATACAGTAACTCGTCTTCAACGTAGCGGTAGTTAACATTGAATGGAGCCGCGCGAGCTTTGAAGCAACCCAGCATTGCTTCTAGATACGCTGTGCAATTGCGTAAATAGAGCGCAACATGAGCCTGGCCAGACTGCCAGGGTTCGAGGCTACTTCGTTGCTGTCTACAACCAATCCCGGCATTTGTAAGATAACCCGCAAGTGAGTTTGATCGTTTGCTGAGCTGCCTGAATGTAATCCTCCTTTGGCGGTGCACTAGGGCTTCTCGTTGCGGCACTGCACCTGCCACGGCATCAAAAACTGCTGCTAGGGGGAACACGCCTCTAGTCTTGCCAAAAATTCTTCGACAGCTCGCGTCGATTGGCTCTGCCTTGCGCGCTGGTGAAGTCTTTGAGTCCTTTAGAACCTCGTGCATAAGGCATGATGGGTATCTCAAATGCCAAGGCACCGGAAATATGCAGGTCGGCACCTTTGTCGAGAATAAACTTTGTACGTCGTGTTGTTAGAGGGTGTTTTGCCAACATCACTTCAGTGAGCGCAGCAACTTGTTTGTTCAGCTCTTCAGTTGACGTGACCACGCGATTTACCAGCCCGTATTCCTTTGCGCGTTGACCGTTAAATAGTGCGCCTATGAGATTAATTTCTTTAGCTAAGCGGCGCCCGACATAGCGGGCCAAGCGGGAAGTGCCGCCCCAACCCGGGGTGATATCCCAATCGATTTCCGGCATACCCCAGCGTGAATCGTCGGTTGCGATGACAAAGTCTGTGACCAGCGTGAGTTCCAATCCGCCTCCGGTGCAGACGCCGCTGACTGCACAGATAGTAACCGGTGTCAGGTCTTCGATGATCTGCACGGTCTCCTGATACTTCCTGACTTGCCAGTACGACTCGTCGCCTCGCCATTCGTTGAACTCTTTGATGTCATCACCTGCGCAGAACGTATCTCCTGCACCGCGCAGAATCAGCACGCGACATTCCCGATCATCTCTAACTTCTCTCACAGCGGCGTTAAGTTCGTTGGATATCTCCCGGTCCAGTGCGTTGTGTACTTTGGGGCGGTTGAGGGTGATGGTGGTGACGGTGTCGTTTCGTTCGAAGATAAGTTTGTTATATGGAGGCATGATGTTTTCCTGAAGATGTAGCAATATGGTCTGTTAGTGCAAGTTAGCCTAAATAATACGGTCTGTTAATGCAAGTATCTGTTGAAGATTTAAGTGGGATTTATTTGCGCATGGGTTAGCAGTTTATGTTTGGACGAGCAGCCACATCTTGTAAACGCACAGGGTCGAGGCACGAAACACATTGCAGGGTTACCTCTAGATCTTGCCCACAATTTGTATGATAGAAGTGTAATGGGTCTGCAACACCGAGGCTTTGTATCGCCCATTGACGCATGCTCAACGGCACACGGTAAAAATCTAACCCCCGCGCTGTTAGGCGATAGTCACGACGTCCGGTATTAGGGTTTTGTGTCAAGGTAAGAACGTCAAGATTGGTTAATCGCAGCAATCGGTTCGATAAAATGTTCGGTGCGATACCTAAACGTCGTTGCAACATGTCGAAGTGTCGAAGGCCGAAAAATGCTTCTTGAATAATCAACACACTCCATCTGTCACCAATCACGGAAAGGCAACGTGCTATTGGACAGATTCCCTCCTTTTCCAGTGGTTCGTTGCCAGACGCTCGGGTATTAGATTGTGAGGGAGGGCGTTTTACATTGGCGTTGGGCCTTTCTGCATAGACATTACGAGCGCCGACGATACCGTTGCAGGTAGTGCAGATGAGTTCGGTTCGTAATTTCGACTCACATGAGGTGTGGTATACATCGAGCAGAGACTTTTCATTCGGCTTAAGCAGCCATCGCTCTCCCCACTCCTTCATACTCAACAGTACCGGTAGATAGTCCAGGGCGATCTGTGTCGGCACGTAGAACCGATTCTTGTTAGGTGGTTCTAGTTTGTGCTCAAGAAGGCCAGCACCTGTAAGGGTGCTTAAACGTTTGGTCAGCGTCGCACGATTGAGACCTAGAGATTGCCTGAATTCGACAAATCGTCGCTGCTTGCGAAGCACTGCATCTCTAAGAATCAGCACCGACCAGGGGTCACCAATGATGCCAGCTGCAGTATGTACGGGTGTGGAGTTTGCGGACAGTTTGCGCTTAGATTTCCTGGCTAGGGCTCGTTCATTCATTCAATGTAACCACTACTTTGCCTACTACCTGGCGATCTTCGAGTTCAGACATCGCGCAAGCCGTGTCTTGCAACGGATAATGTTTATAGATTCTAGGATGGATCTTGCGGTCTTCGACCCACGCAAACACTTGCGCTAAATTTGCTCTGAACACATCTACTTCACGCACAACATGCGCGCCGAAATTCACCCCCACGGCGGATGCACCCTTGAGTAACAAACGGTTATTTGGCAGTGCTGGGATGGCGCCGCCAGCGAATCCAACGATCAGTATTCGTCCGTTCCATGCTACACATCGCACCGCAGCAGAGCCTGCATCTGCACCCACGCAATCGAGGATAACGTCACATCCGCGACCTGCAGTGATGCGTTTTACCTCAGTGACAAGGTCGGTGTCGGTATAGTTGATGACTGTCTGTGCTCCATCGGCGAGTGCTTTATCCAACTTGGCCGAATCTCCGGCAACTGCAATGACGTGTGCCCCCATGTGGTGGCCCAACTGTACTGCCGCCAGACCCACCCCTCCTCCCGCGCCTAGTACCAGAAGAGTTTCGTTGGGTGTCAGCTTTCCTCGCTGGCGAAGCGCATACAGTGCTGTCCCATACGCGGTAGGTAAAGTCGCTGCAACATCGAATGGGATAGCTTTTGGAATGGGTAACACCTGTGATGCCTTGACGAGAGTTTTTTCAGCAAGCGCTCCACAACTGCCAACAACCATCACTCGATCACCGACGGCCATACCGTGTATATCGTTGGCGATTTGTTCAATTACCCCAGAAAAATCGGTACCCGGAATGAAGGGTAATTCGGGTTTCTCCTGATACTTACCCTGTACCAGCAGCAGGTCTCGATAGTTTATGGCAACGGCGTAAACCTTGATAACAACATGTTTGGCTTGAACAATAGGTTCAGGTAGGTCATCGACAGTCAATTTGTTAAACGAGCCGAGTTGGTGGCAACGAATCGCTCGTATGGTCATTTTTGTCAGTCTCGTTTCTACCAACCGTGATCCTATGAAAGACCCACTTGCATTACAAGACTGTTTTTCGTACCTTGAGGGTGACTACTTCGATGGAGTTCCGGGTTAATGGATAATATAAGCTGGCATTCGAATCAAACCGCAGCAACAACGTCGGCCAGTTTCTGTTCATAAATCATCCTGCCGATTTTCCTTACCTCGCGACCAAAATTTCCACCAAGTGGGAGGGCGCTTTGTTTGGGTTTTCGATTTATCGGATATCGTCGCAATCGACTGTTCCAACTCGCCCAACCGAGCTTGTGTACTCGCCAGACGCTCCTTCGTCTCAACCATGCTACTTAGGGATAGCTCGTATTTGGCTTGGTGCGCGCTCGCATCACTAGCCAGTGCATCCATCTGAGTTCCCACTTGGCTGACCGATTGTGTCAATTGCGTGTGGACTCGGCGCAGTTCCGAAACTGAGTCGCCTAGTTGAATCACATCTAGCTGATTACTTTCTTGCATGGTCTTAAACTCAACAAGCCGTTGCAATAGCATCGATTGAGCTTTTTCTATGGCGGAAAGAGATTTAGTCAGCGACGACATATTGCTGAGAGGCTGTTCTAGTCGCCGGCCGATTTCCTCGCTGACTTGTTGTGTAACACTTGTCGAAATAGCTATAGCCACGAGTTGCTGGCGTTGCTGCGCATCGTAGCGAAGTAGCAGGAACATCGAACTAATTATTATACCCAACAGCACCAATGGTTTTAACATCGCGCCCAAATATGACCACATTGGTTGGTAACGACCTCGGTCAAGATAGCGCAATGCGATGTGTGCTTCTGAAAAGCTGGTTTCAACTTCCAACGCCTCAAGCCAATATTGACG
>QIGT01000040.1 GCA_003230835.1 Gammaproteobacteria bacterium | reverse complement strand
CTAACAGACCAGGGTGGCGGCTGACATCATTTAGGCCAACCATCGAGACTTCTAACTCTGAAGTATTTTGCAAGTACAGCGCGCTAGGTACAATCGCATCGTGAAACCCTAAATGCTCTGAGGAGACCACCCCATCAAGGCCATATTGTTCAGCAAGTTTAACGACTTCAATTGTTGGACCCAGTGGGTCTAAGCCAACAAACCCGATATTGATACGCATAATGGTCCTCGTAGTGTCCTATATCTTCTCAATCGCTGCGGCTAAAGTTTCTACAGCATACGAGTGGGTCGACTCCGGACCTGCCAGATGTACGTCTAAAACATCTATGCCGGTGCTGGCGTAGCGCGATAATACTTTTGCTAGGTCATCAACCCCCGCCGCTGCGACACTGAGTTGTTCGATTACCTCTGGCGGAAAATATCGCTCTCCTATTGCCGTCAGGAAATCGCTTTCGAGATCTGTCGACTGTACCGCTCGGTCAAATGCATACTGCTTGCCATCTATCACACCCCGCATCGTGTCGGCGGCCAAAATAGGCGCATAGGTTTCTAGGAGAAGCCGAAGAATAGGATAGTGCTGTTGGTAATCTGGCGTTATTACGCCAAAGGTTAGCGCAGTAATCCTGAACTTATCCCTGTCACGGCCCGCGGTTATTAGTTCTCTTTCCAAGGACTCAACAGCGTAAGAAAGATACTCACTCGAGGTTCCACCGGTTAAGACAACGCCATCGCCGACTTGGGCAGCCAGTCTTAGCATCTTGGGACGAATTGCCATGACATCAATGGGTATGTGCTTTTTTTCCGCAGGTATGACATTGGTCCCAACAAGCTGCCGCAACTGAAACTTGTCAAACGACCCGCTTGCAAAATGACCTGTAAGGCTCTTGGAAGCCAGCAGAGCGCGGAGCACCTCGACCATGGAGCGAGTCCGCGCAATAGGGTGGTACATGTCAGCACAAATTTGTCGCAGCATGGTAGGCGCACCGGTTCCTACCTGCGCTCGAACCCGTCCAGGTCCCAATTCTGCAAGGGAAGAAAGCTCCATTGCCAACACCGCTGGATGCCTTTCAGCAGAGCTAATGCCCAACGGAATCACTTCAATGTCTGAAGTGGTGTGAAGGTAAACCGCGCTGGGCACAATGGCATCGTGAAACCCAGTGTGTTCCGAGAACGAGACCCCGTTTAGGCCACACTGTTCCGCCTTTTTGACAACGTCTAAGGTCGCATTAAGCGAGCCCGTGCCTACAAATCCAATATTCAGCTTCATCAACAATTCCTCACTACAATTTTTACGAAAGCTACCAGGATGCCGCTAACCTTGAGTCACAGCCCTTCAATTTCTTTACGAATACGAGACTGATACCGCTCGGTGAGCGGGTACCCTTTCAATAGATAAATCACCGCCAGACACGCGGTAAACGGGGCAAAAACGAAGAAGTAGGTGAAGTTTTGGATAACATCCGGGGAGTTATCCAAACTCGGATGAAATCCAATCCAATCCAAGACCCAAAAACTGATCCCAACGGCCGCTGCATTGGCTATCTTCACAGTTGTCAGCAGCATGCCAAAAAAGAACCCACTCCTACGCCTTTTGGAGGTGTGCAAATCCACATCGGTGACATCTGCCATCATAGATTTTGGAAGTATGTCCATAATGGCAAAATTGGCACCCATCAAACAAAACGCCAACGTACCCCAAAGAATACTCTCAGCCGGAACGATCAAAAAAGGCAATATAGAGAGCGCCCCATAAGCGCCAACCAATTGGAATACGGAATGTTTTTCCAAACGCTTCGACAGAGACAACCAAAAAGGGATGGAGACAAAACCAGCAATAAAGTAAAGCAGCAACGCGATAGAACCGAAACTGGCCAGCTGTAGGACGTATTTCGTATAAAAGACAAACACAGACGCAAACAGCGCATTAGACAAGGTAATAAAAAATGCAGCGCCAAGTACGATCAGCAGCGGCTTGTTTCGAATAAGCGTAAAAATGAATTCTTTCGCCGTTACTTTTTGCGCGGCTTGCACATTTTGCACGGATACTGTGGCTTGAGTGCCCATAACAGAAAGGGCTACAGTTATGGGAATGAACACTATGACAAAAGCCCCCATAGCGTGCACAGCCGTGACGCCTTGCAGCCAAGATATGTTGCCAATCGCGATAGAAATCAAACAAACAAGCAACATGCCCGCCACCCCAAAGGCTTTCATCCACCCTTGAATCCTGGACCGCTCATGGTAATCGCTAGAAAGTTCGGCAGACCAGGACAAGTGAGACAGTGACAACATCGTCCAACCAACATAAGTAACGACTAACCAGAACAACAGATACGAACTGGAGGCCCCTGGGGGCGGGAAGAAAATCATGTAGGAGCACACCATCATGATCGGAGCCGACAAAACCATCCACGGTCGCCTCTTACCCCAGCGACTGTCAAATCGATCTGACATGTAACCAAACAACGTATCCGTTAACACATCCCACAATTTGGCAGCAAGAAACAGAGTCCCAACTAATTTGAGTTCTATCCCAATAGTTTCAACATAGAACGCCGGGAGAAACAGCGTCACAGGCAACAAAAACGCAGCCATCGGTAGAAACGGCGACACGAACAGAGCAAGCTGCGTCTTACTCATTACCGAAGCTCGACCTATAATTGTACTGACTCCCTGTTTATCATCCGTAGACTCCACAGCTAAGCGGGTAGGCAGCGAATGTCCCGTGGAAAACCGGGAAACAGATCACACCCGTCTTTTGTCACCAGCACGTAGTCCTCAACGGCATAACAATATGCACCAGACTCACGCATATCTAATGCCCAACACTCGATGGCCAGTACCATCCCTTCCTCAATTTCATTTTCCTCGCCAATTGCTATCGCCGGAGGCTCCTGAAAATTAAGACCAACACCGTGACCCGCCATATCCAACAGGTAGTTCAACTCGCCGTCACTGCGAGTCCGCTCTAAAATGGCCTCCATCAGGTCACCCGTTTTTAGTCCCGGTTTAACAAGCCCAATGGCATAGTCCTGCAGAGAGTCAATGTATTCGTCTTGTCTTAATGCATCATCCGATAACGCGCCTATATTCAGCACGCGACAACAACTGCCCCAATATCCCTTGTGTGTCGGGAGCGGCTCCAGTACCACGCGATCTCCCACACTTAATTTGACATCGTCAAAGGGTGGCACGTCTGCCATGGGTATTTTTCGGCTCGACGAGATAATGAACGGAGCAACACAATCTTCGGTGTAATCTAGAATTGATTTCCTGACCATCAACCCCAGATCTCGCTCTGTCATGCCAACATGGAAACCCTTAATAAGTTCACCATATGCATTCACAACGGCTTGCGTGGCAACCTTTAACGCAGATATCTCCGCCACGGACTTAATTACTCGACATCGCCATATCAGGTCTGCCGCCTCCACAAACTCAGCATCCGCAAGACTTGCACGAAATGAGTCAATGTCATTAAGGGGCCTGGGGATCGACATCCCCCCCAGTTGACCACTCTCAATACCTATCCTGCCCTGCCCATGCCCAAGATTTTTTATCGCTTCAGCAATAAGTACGGGCAGCCGCCTAATGTTGGCAGTCGCATGCGGCTTGTCTTGCAAGAGAATATTTTCGAGGTACGTATACCCTTCTACAACGCCGGAAAAAAAATCTGGCACGACAATCACCGGCTCACCGTCCAAGGGAATGAGTAACACAGCACACTGCAGCGTTTTAGGCTGCCAGTGCAGATTATGAAATCCCGAAAAATAGCGGATGTTCATTTCATCCCACAACACCAGAATATCTACCCGCTCGTTTTCCATGAAACGCTTTACGCGGAGAACGCGATCATCGTATTCGCCTGCAGGAAAGTCTGGGTACAAAGGCTGACTCCAGTTCCTCGCTGGTTGTTTGGTTAACATTTCACAAATCCTCCATCAAACAACATTGGGCAAAGCAAATTGCCGAGAGCTTATCGACTCAGCATCGCCATAAATTGAACTATCGCGCCTGATACGCCCGCTCAACCGCATACTCACGCCGCACCGGCTAATGGCATGATTATTCAAGCGGCCCACTAGCGATGACGTCATCATGACAATCTATAACCTAGCTAAGCCACGCCTCAGGTACAGAGAATGTCAAAAACGAAGGTATTCGACGTATGTGTCATCGGCACTGGGGCTGGGGGTGGCGTCATGATCGATGAACTGACATCTGCAGGATTTGACGTCATCGCTTTGGAACGCGGAAAGATGTGGCACAACTCCGACTTTATGGCACATGATGAGCTATCCAGCCAGGTTCGAAGCCACCAGTTATGGTCACCGGACTTCATTGAGTCTTTCAGGACCACTGAAAACTCCAAGGCAGTGCCTGGGTCTTACAGTAGCGTCGCACATGGAGTAGGCGGAGGCACCACCCATTGGCACGGGGCAGCCTGGCGATTTCGGCCCGATGAGCTGAAGGTGCTAACCACCGACGGTCCATTGGACGGAGCCAACCTCGCTGACTGGCCCATCAACTACAAAGACCTT
>QIGT01000182.1 GCA_003230835.1 Gammaproteobacteria bacterium | reverse complement strand
CTACAACCCGGATCTTCCATTATGCCTGGAAAGGTCAATCCAGTGATTCCTGAGGCTGCTGCCATGGTAGCTGCTCAAGTCATTGGCAATGACGCAGCCATCACCATCGGTGGGCAATCTGGAAACTTTGAACTCAATGTTATGTTGCCGATGATTGCTGACAATCTGTTGAACAGCATTAACCTGCTCAGCAACGTTATGCCGTTGCTTGCTGATCAAGCAATAAGCACTTTCACCGTTAACCAGGCAAAACTCGATAGCAGTTTGTACCGAAACCCGATATTAGTGACCGCCCTTAATCCTGTGATTGGCTATATGAAGGCAGCGGAAATCGCCAAACAAGCTTATCGCGAAGGCAGACCAATCATCGAAGTCGCATTAGAGAGCACAGATTTATCAGAGCATGAACTACGGCAATTGTTAGACCCGTCTTCGCTCACAAGGCCGCAAACCTAGCGCCAGCAGATGTGAAACTGGCGAGAACGCATTTAATGATCAATTCAGCAGCACAAACAAGTGGGTAGAGTGGAGCTTGCAAAACCGGCCTTAGATGTAGGCCTATATACCAACAATCTCGATGACATGTTGGCATTTTGGCAAGACCAAGCGCATGTCTCTTTTAGCGAACTCCTCAAGGTGGGCGGCGGCGTACACCAACATCGTCACGCCATAGGTGACAGTGTGTTGAAGATCAACCACAACCGCAATGTACAACCACAAGGCAATCCCACCGGCCTACACAAACTGCAGATCTATACGCCTGCCGTTGACACATCTATTGAACTCCTCGACCCCGACGGCAATGAGCTAGAACTTCTGCCTGCAAGCGCAACTTCCCCTAATCTATGCTTGCACCTTAACGTCAATAACTTACAGGCTCACACTGATTTCTACGCTGGCGTGCTGGGTCTTGAGCAATTATCTGCACACACCTACGGCGTTGGCACTTCGCAAATCAAGCTAGCACAACGGCAAGTAGCCCCATTCGAACGAGCAGGCATTGGCTATCGGTATATGACTTTTCAGGTTTTCGACGTTGTGCACACACACCAGCAAATTTTGTCTGCCGGAGGCAGCGAAGGCATGGCTCCGGTGCGCCTCGGTGAAGTAGCCTATATCTCCTTTGTGTTAGATCCGGATGGGAATTGGATTGAACTTAGTCAGCGAAAATCTATAACGGGCTCGCTGGAATAGAGCAACTGTTGTTACTATTAGTCACACCAAACAACTTCAGGAGTTAGTTGATGGGATTTTTCTCATTCATCTTATTGTTAGCAGTCACATATCTACTGTGGCGCATTAGTGACCAAATTCCAGACATCTTATTTCGCCTCAGCGAAATTCAGCGAGATATCGCCGAAATTAGGCGTCGAGGAGATACTCCACCTAACGACAGTGAAGCAGTGGAGTAGACCATTTCTGCTATGAATTGGCGAATATGGCTCGGCGTAAGCCTCACCGCTACGTGGATTTCGCTGGGCTTCATCTACATCACAGCAACCATCGGCTGGCGTGCCTTTGCAGTTCTTCCTGCTGAAGAACTCGGCAACTTTTTAGAAGGTGCCTTCGCCCCGTTAGCCTTTCTGTGGCTTGTTATCGGTTACTTTTTACAGCAGAAGGAACTAGCGGAAAACACCGCAGCAATACGTGCTCAGGCGACAGAAATTCAGCGCACCGCTGAACAGGCGGTGATTCAATCTAAAAATTCTGCCGCAAGTGAACTGCACGCCCGCCAAGAAGCTTTCTTGCAAATCTCCAACTCTGTAAGAGCACAATTGGGTTCTCTCGCTGGGTTGTTATACTTATCAATTCAAGGTGGCACGACTGGTGGCACCGCCAGCTCCGAAGAAATGTCCCGCTTGTTCTCAGCACAAGGCTCGGGTGCAGACCTTGAAGCATTCTCGCGCCACTTGTTAATCGCACACCTTCAGCATCAAGACCCTGAAACACAATTCGAAATGTTCTACAGTACCGAAGTTCGCGCAAGACACACCAACAACTTCATCTTCTCATTTGAACGCATGTTGCGACGAGCCAGTGAGGTAGACGTAGAGAATATGATCAGTGATGCGTTATCAGCCAGTGCGCATGGCTTCTTATTTCGTGTGATGAAAAGACATCAAGCCAATGCCCCTACGCAATGGTCAGACCACACCAAGACCGGTACACATATTAATTTTTAGAGGAACCGCTATGCAAACGTTAAAGCCACTGTTCAGCGCAATCACCATAATTTGTTTATCTAGTGTAATGCAGACGGCAGCAATACACGCAGCGCCCGCAGACCGCTTCGCAGGTGTGGAAATGAAAGCCACCCACATCAGTGGCTCGGTACATATGTTGGAAGGTGCCGGGGGCAATATTGGGGTGTCGGTAGGCGAGGACGGAACATTGATCATTGACGATCAATTTGCACCGTTAGCTGACAAAATCGCCAATGCGCTCAATCAACTTGGCGGTGATCGCCCAAAACTTGTCCTCAATACCCACTACCACTCCGATCATACCGGCTCCAACAATGCCTTCGGTGCCAGCGGCACGATTATCGCCCACGACAATGTGCGAATTCGCTTACTTACCCAGGACCACATTTCGCGCACCGGCTTACCACTAGTGACCTATGCAGACAGTGTGAATATTCACTTTAACGACGACGAGCTAGAGATGATTCATTTGCCCGCCGGGCATACCGATGGCGACAGTGTCGTTTGGTTCAAAAAAGCCAATGTCATTCACATGGGGGATCTCTTTTTCAATGGTCGATTTCCCTACATTGACGTCGCCAGTGGCGGCACTGTAGATGGCTTCATCGCCAATGTAGAACGGGTAATTGGCATGCTGCCAGCTGACATCAAAATCATCCCCGGCCACGGAGCGCTGGCAACACTAGAGGATCTAAAGGCGAATATCGAGGTGGCGAGAAAGACCAGTACTGAAATCCGTGAGGCACTGAACAAGCAACAAGAAGTTACTGACATTGCCACCAAAATTGATCTCGACTACCCCAACTGGGGCAGCGGTTTCATCAGCGCAGAACGTTGGGTACAGATCATCCAGACCGATGCCGACGGCACCTAGCAAAGTAGCTCGCATGCTTGATCCTATTGCCCAATTTACTCAGGATCGAGCGCGCGCTTGGCAGCAAAAAGACCCCATGGCTGGCTTATGTACGGTGGCCAACATCGACACTGCGGGCCAAGTACAATTACGCACCTTAGTACTACGCGAGGTAGAAGGCACACTGGCTATTTTTATTAACGCCAGCAGTCCAAAGTGGCGCACCTTACAACAGGCATGTGCCGTGCATACATATTGGCCAAGTGTACAAATTCAGTATCGCCTGCAAGTCGAAACTGCACCTGTCGGGGATGAGTTTGTTGCCAATAGCTGGCAGCTGCGACCCGATGCGCCTAAGAAAATGGATTGGTTTTATCAACTCATTGAAACCCAGAGCAAACCCATTGCCAGCCGCAGAAAACTACTCCAGCAACTAGACCAGCTTGATCTACCCAACCCATTGGTTGCACCTGAACAAGCCAAAGGTCTGCTCCTACACATCATGCAAATCGAACGATTAGATTTAACTCAAGCCAATGGGGTACACGATCGCCAACTGTTCATTCGGCAAAAGGACACTTGGCAACAACAGACATTGGTCCCCTAACTATTTCGACCTCGGTGTTAGCCGGTCTCGGCTGTAACAATACCTTGCAAGTTTTCAAAACAAGTGGACTTTGCAACCTCAACGAATCCTTTAATGAAAGTAGAATCGGCCTGATCTTTTCGCACAGCCGCATAAAGTGTCGGCCATACACCTTCTTCACCCAAAGATTTCACCGCCAAATAATCTTTGGCATTGTATTCATATAGCGCCCAATTAGGTAAACAAGCCACCCCTCGACCACTGGCAACCAACTGCACGATCATGGTCGTAAGTTCCGCATGACGAATCCGTTTGGGCTCCACCGCAGCAGGCTCTAGAAAACTGGTGAAGACATCCAGCCGAGACCGATCAACCGGATAGGTAATCAAAACCTCTGATGCCAGATCACCAGGGTCTATCCACTGTTTGACAATCAATGGGTGTCCCTTGGACAACGCCAACTGAGCTTCGTAGCTGAATAAAGGAAAGTAGGTGACGCCTAACTCTTCCATCGGGTCTGCGGTAATGACTAGATCAAGATCGCCTCGGCCTAAAGCTGGCAGCGGCGCAAAGCGAAAACCACTGGCGATGTCTAATTCAACATCTGGCCAGCTGTCGCGATATTGGCTGATGGCTGGTAATAACCATTCAAAGCAACTATGGCATTCAATGGCCATAAAGATGCGACCTGTCTCACCCCCCGCCAATCGCTGGAGGTCAATTTCCGTACTGTGCAAAAGAGGTAAAACCTCATCTGCCAAACGCAACAAGCGATTACCCGCGCTGGTAAAGCGTACTGGCCTGGTTTTACGCACGAACAAAGCACAACCCACCCGGGACTCTAGCTCCTTGACCTGATGTGACAATGCCGATTGGGTAGAAAAACTCGCTCGGCTGCCTCTACCAAGC
>QIGT01000030.1 GCA_003230835.1 Gammaproteobacteria bacterium | reverse complement strand
TCGTTACAATGATTACATGCAGCTATACAGTTGATGCTGCGGCTGGCACTACAGACGTCACATTTCAACTACCAGACGAAGGTGACGTAGATACCACTAACGTCACCCTATTTGTTTCCTCCGAGTATCGGTATCTAGCCGGCCGGTTGTCTGAAACCGTCATTTCAGGCACAGAGACAAGCGTAGAGCAGACGCTAATAGTAGGTGCTCGGCGTGCAACCTCTGCCTCAAACGCGGGGCTGCAAGCCGTGTACTTACTTTCAACCACAGGCAAACGCTTCGAGAGCAGCGCCCCCGATGGCACAGACACCAGTTTCGTATCCCGTGCAGCAGTGGATTTGTCCGGCGACACACCCGATACCAACGGCTACAGCAGCTGCTCGATCCTCGGCGATGCCTCGTTTGGGCTCACACGCTCACTCGGGGGATCGGTGCCTATGGACGTATCACGTTCTGTGGAGTTCTCGACCGATGTCGGACCCACCTATACCCAATGTCGCTACCGAGCGAACTCTGGGGGCACCCTGGATTTAGAGTTTAGCACCGATGGCAGCAATTGGGATGCAACAGCATTTATTATCGCAGATGACAACAACACTCTTATCTCTGCGCAGGCCACCACCACCGACGATCCCTTGCCCGCGAACGCTGAGCAAACCCTGACAAATCCCGCTCTGGCAGTTGCCCAACTCACGCTGATGCAACGCTACGATGGCAACGCCAGCGACGCGGCAGTCGCAGATTTTGTGGCAGCGCTGGTGCCACCGGTCGATCCGAATGTTGTGCTCGTATCCTCCGTGTTACCCGGCAGCAGATCGGTGGCTGTTGGCGCCACTGCAACAGCCTTTGCGACGGTGATAAACGCGGGCAGCGTTGACGGCATCAATTGTGACATACAGTTCAGAGATCCGTTACCCGTAGATTTTTTCTATCAACAGACCGATCCGGCGACCAATGCAGCCATAGGCGAACAAAACGATGTTGTAAATATCGCGGCGGGCGCCGTGCAGACTTTCATCTTTGGCATTACCCCTAACGCAGAGATCACCTCCGTAGACATAAATCTGGTCTACACCTGCTTAAATAGTGACCAGGCGACGAGCATAGTGGGTTTAAACACGCTGCTTTTATCGGCATCAAATGTCGCAACGCCAGACATAGTGGCCTTAGGGGCAACCGTTTCGAACGATGGCATAGCTCACTTAGATGGCGTATCCCGAGCAGGCTTCTTCGCGCTCGCCAGCGTAAACGTAGGTGCAGGCGCCGATCTCACAGTAGAAGTGGACACCGGTGACGCGACCTTGCCGCTAACAACCTCTATCTGTCAGACCGACCCGCTCACCTCCGTGTGTATCAATCCGACAACGGCCGCCAACGCGCCGGTCAGTCTGACTATAGGTCAAGACGCCACGCCAACCTTTGCGGTCTTTATCAGCGCATCGGAAGACATTGCTTTAGACGCTGCTGCAAAACGCATATTCGTTCGTTTCCGAGACAACACCGGCACGGTTCGCGGTGCAACTAGTGTGGCAGTGCAGACCGATAGTCCTTAGGCTAGATCATGGCGCGCAGGTAGTTGACAATACTCCGAAAAACTCTTTGCCTCAGGCTGGCACACTGTATAAATTAAGCACTACAAATTGCACTACAAAAGTTTTTCATGCCTGTATTGAATCTGGTCCTATTCGCTCTTTTGACGCTCATTAGCACCCCGGTATTTGCTGATCAATCCATAGCGGATCAATACCCTGGATCGGTTCTCTATTCAAAACCGGTTGAAGTAGTTCCCAATGTCTGGTCGTCAATTGGCGCCACCGCACCACCGACGTATGAGAATTCTGCCCACAACAATAACTATTCTTTCGTGATTACCGGGGATGGTGTGGTTGTGGTAAACAGTGGCAGTTATCTTCTTGCCGAGGCTTTGCATAGCGAAATAAAGAGAATTACCGATCAACCAGTACGACTGGTAGTTGTTGAAAACGAACAGGGCCACGCCATGCTGGGGAATGGCTACTGGCGCGAACAAGATATTCCGGTACTTGCCCATGCCGATGCAAGCAGCGCGTTTGAGCTTAGAGGCCACGCGTCGCTGGCGCAGTTGAAACGTATTGTTAAAGAAAAGGCGGCCAAGACGCGAATTGTATTGCCTTCAAAAACCATCACAAAAAAACATGTGGTTGATTTTGGGAGTTTATCCGTAGAGGTTCTCTGGCTTGGGCACTCCCACGCACACGGCGATCTGGTTGTCTGGTTGCCAGACGAAAGGTTGGTTATTTCTGGAGACATGGCGTTTCATGAACGGCTTTTACCGCTTGGTGAATATTCAAATACGGTAAACTGGCTGGAAAGCTGGGAAAGCTTTGAAGCACTTAAGGCTCTGTATGTTATTCCCGGCCACGGCCACCCGACTAACATGGCCCAGGTACGGCGATACACTAAAGATTACCTGTTGTTTATTCGAGCCGAAGTAGCAAAACTACTAGATGCCGACGAAGACCTGCAAGCTGCTTATGAATTGGATCAGTCGCGCTTCTCACATCTTGACACCTTTAAAGAATTGGCAAGTCGAAATGCTGGCTACGTATTTGAACAAATGGAATTTGAATAGCCCAGGTTTAAGGCCGCATCAGCTTGAGAGCACAGGAACAATCCGGTATCAGTTTCTGAGCACCCTGTCACGCCATAGTGTCTCTTCAGTTTCCGCTTGTTTTATTGCTAACTCAGCCAGCCAGCGTGCTTCATCCGCCAGCTGAATGGCTCGGTCAAGTTCTCCCTCAATAGACGCGGCTTCCGCCTGCTTAAGCAGGGCATCGGAGGTGCTCCAGGTGGAGTTTTTCTCTGCTGCGAGGCTTACTGTTGCCACTGCTGAGTCACGGGCTTCCTGGTAAGTAGCGCTCGCTTCTGGCGCAGTATTGGCCATTGGCGCAGTTGTTGTTGATAAAGTTCCAGCTTGCGCTCCAACGGGTTCTTGCGCCTGTTGGATATCTGCTGGTTGACCGCAAGCGGTGAACAACACTATCAACACAACAACAAACGAACGTTTCATAGTGACCTTACCTAGCGGCGTGATGCCGGCCCGTTAAGCTCAAACCCGTTACTCATGAAGGAGAGAAAATACTCAAGGTTTCGGTACTGATCACTTTGCAGCGCGAGCGGTCTTGCGCGAACCTGGAAATTACACTCGGCAAAACGTCGCTGCAGGGTGACCATCTCTCCCCAACGAGCACGATAGGCTGGAAAATGTGTCACTTGTCCCACAGTGGTGCTTAGGGGGTCTGCACGAATTGACAGGCCAACCGCTTGTATGTGGCAGCTACTGCATGCAAAGTTTAGCTGGCCGCGACGTGAGTAATAGAATTGTTTGCCGGATTCGAAAGCAGCCAGTGCTGCCGGATTATTCGTGGGAACCTTTACATCGATTGTGTTCCCGCGAGAGGTATATGCCATATAAGAGGAGATTGCCGCCAACTCTCCTTTTCCATAGGGCAATGGCTTCTCACTATTTTTCTCGCGGCATTGGTTAATGGCCAACTCAATAGTAATCACCTTGCCCACGTTCGTGTCGAAGTAGGGGTAATTTTGTCGTACTCCCTGGCCTTCGTTTTCGAAACAATCAGCATATGAATTTCCGTTTGAAAACCTGTTATTGAAATACGCCTCACCCTCGTCAACGGCTATCTCGTACGGAGGGAAATCTTCAATTTCGAGCCATTGTTGTCTGGCAATCTCGTCAAAAGCATATACGCCATTGGCAAATTCTTGAAATTCCACATTGGGAAAGTGCTTTTCGTAAAAACTCAACATTGCTTGGCGGTCTTCTTCAGGTTCGGCCAGGGCAGACCATGCCATCAATTGGCTGATGATTAGAACCAAAAAGCTAAACACTTTGATCACTTGAACATTCTCTTTGTTCTTTGGTTCCAGACACTTCTGTGGTGCCCGTAGGGGGAATAACATTCTTACTTTATGACAGTTTCGGTTGCGCTGGAATCTCCAAAATTATCCTTCCAATGCACCTTGATAGTTTCGCCGGCCTTAGCGCCAGAGAACGCAAAAGAGACAAACGGATTTTTGGATACTGCAGGTCCCCAGTAAGCAGTGAACACGGTATCGCCGTTGTGCTCAGCGACAACGTCGGTAATGAAGTGCGCTGGCACCAACTCCCCGGTTTCAGGGTTACGTCGGAATCCGGACTCCATGTCATGCGGCATCAGGGCCTTAACCTGGGCGATGTCGCCTTTTAACTTTGCTTTGATTTTTATGGGTTTTCCCATGGTGTTTCTCTCCTGGTTAGGTCTAGCCGCCGCAGCCGCCAATGGTAACTTTGACGTCTTTTGAAGTGCTGTACAACTTGCCATTCGCTCTCACAATTGCGGTGACCTGCGAACTCTCGCCCATCTTGATGCGTACCGAGACATCCGCTTTCGATCTTGGTCCGAGCTCAAATGAGGCTGCCAGCGGGGTCGGGTTGTTTTCAACTACAACACCAATAAACTCAACCTTTTCCAGGTCTGTACTGATCGTCACTGGGACCACGGCGCCATTTTCGGCGATGTT
>QIGT01000141.1 GCA_003230835.1 Gammaproteobacteria bacterium | reverse complement strand
AAATGTGGTCATTCACGTGCTATTGGGTGAATTTGCGGTTGAAATTCAGCAACAATTTGAGCGGATCGACGTCGGCAGACCGCGTGGTACCAAGCGCATGGTCTATTGGTTGCGTTTCGTGATGGAGCGCACCTCATCTTTGATCAATCGGGCTGTGCGTTGTTTGCTGGCATCAGAACTACAAGAATGATCTGTTCACCTGACGAAGAAAAATCGCATCCTTTGACAGCCGGTTGTTCGTTCACTATCACCGAACCGGCCTATCACATACACTGAGCGGACCAACAAAGTGGGAGATCGGGTAATGAAATCAGTAGCTTTCCAGTTCTGTGTAGTGTTGGCGTTGTCAGGCTCAGTTCAAGCCGACGAGACCAATCCAATGGCGGTCCGCATCGCCGAACAACAAATAACGCCTGATCGCCACCAGTATGACTTGCCACGGGACGCAGCACGAAATTCCTACGAGTTATTCCGCTTCCTGGGTCTCGAGGAAGGCATGGTTGCGTTAGATGTCGGCGCCTACGCGGGGTACACGACCGAGATGCTCTCAGCCGCTGTCGGTCCTCAGGGCAAGGTCTATTCGCACAACACAGTAGAGGTGCTTAAGACCTACGCCGACGGTTATTACGACCGCACGATGGCGGAACGACTCGCCAACGACCGCCTCGCGAACGTAGTCCTGCACCTGCGGGAGTACGACGATCTTGGCCTCGACAACAAAGTGGATGTCGCTTTCCTTGGCAATCTGCTCCACGACTTCTATTACCGCGATGGCGAAGAGAATGCACTCGCGTTCCTGGCAAGTATCCACAAAGCATTGAAGCCTGGCGGCGTCCTGGGCGTTATGGATCACATCGGTATCGATGGCGAGAAAAACAACCTGCTGCATCGCATGACACCGCAACTCGCGCACGACCTGATGACTCAATCCGGCTTCGAGATCGAAGCGAAATCAAACATGTTCGCCAACCCTGACGATGATCATCGCCTATCGGTCTACAACGACGAGATCTACTTGAACACGGATCGTTTTCTGTTTCGGGCCAGGAAGCCTAAATAGGCGAGACAGGATAGGAAAATTTGGCCGAAGGATTTAGCTGCGCATGCGGTGTGCGCTTGTACGTACCACAATGAAGTGTGTTTAGGGTAATTAGCCTGGTCTGGGACTCCTGAGCCCAGATCTTAGCTCGAAGAGGTGTTCAATTTTTCCTATACTCAAATATCTCATGACTTAATCCGAAGATGGGTTACCACATCTTCGACAATCACTGAGAACAGTAATATCTATGAGTTCTTTACGATATTTGTAGCAAGCGCAATCATCGAAGAAACGTCACTAAGATTAGCCGGCACGACCAGCGTATTTGTTTCCTTGGCTAATTTTCCAAACTGCTTAATGTAGTCTTCAGCGATGCGTAACCGCCTCCGATTCCTTTATGACGCGCTGCTTTTCTCCTTCAGCTTCGTTTATTTTGGCGTCTCGATCGCCTTCTGTCGTCAGCACTACGGCACGCTTTTCGCGTTCTGCACGCCATGACATTTTAGTTTGCAATCGTAAGTGTTATACCACGAATTCGTAGGGGCCATGCATTTCCCCCCAAGTAGAATTATCTCCAAGCGCTTTCACTGACAGAGCACATATTTGAGTGCGAGGCTTTAGATAGCACCTGTGCGATCTATTTGATATTCGCCAACTACTGGAGAATGCAAGCTCTAAAGCTTGTCGATTTACAATCAGGTCGTGGACAAATCGCTGGAATCGCGAGACGCTAATTTTTCGATCAATTTTTGTGCGATCAAACCCAGACCAACAATGGTGAGCACCAAATTGATGATTCCGCCGATGAACGGCAAATTCACGGCAACGATAACGATACTCAACCCTGCCAGCAGGGTCCATGCAAGGCTGTCACTTTGGCTTAACAACATACGGCCTACCACAGCGCCGACGACGATCTTGGCCAAGTAGAGGCACAACAACCAAGCGGTAATGGCAATCAACGATAGCGGTAGCCCAACCAACGTGAGCGCTACCAACACCGCCATTATTGGTACGCTGACCATGATAAGGAACCCAACACCTGCTGTTTTCAATGCTTCGACTCCGGCACCTATCGATACGGAACGATAACCAGGTACAAACCAGACAAATGCCAAACCTACTAGAAACGCCGCGATCAATCGCGCGACCTGCCACAGATAGAACTCAACCGTGGCATATCGGTTCCTATCCTTAAACTCCTCAGGCATATCTAAGAATTCCACGCCGCCCTCTATGCGAACGTTCTCTGCACGATGCAATCTATCTTCGTTGCCAGAGCGAAAACGGACATTGCCACCCACATGAGCATCGCCGAGTAATTTCACCCGGCTAGCGAACGCTTCTAAGTCTTCGCCCAGAACCCCGCTGAGTTCGACAGTTTCCGCAAATGTATACAGATCTTTTTTAACAAAACCTTCCACCGTTGCGGTTTGCGTCGCAATGATCGCATTCCTGCCGACTCGGGCTTCATCATCGATGCCGATACTTTCACCAGCGGCCCATAAATCGCCAGCCACTGTTGCGCCGCGAAGGTCATAGGACGAAGCTGCCCCCAACGCGAAACCACCCACTTTGCCGCTTAGGGTGACCGATTCTGCAAAGGTCAACACATTCCCCTCAACAGATCCGGATATGTCAATCCTGCGTCCCATCGCCACTAAGTCTCCGGTAATTACGCCCTCAATCAACACAGTTTCCGCCGCAACGAAGAGTGTGTCGTCGATGGTTTCGGATTTGCCAATGGTTACCACATCTTTGTCCCGCCTGATCTCTAGTGCATTGGCAGGTGTTGGGGACACCATTGTGCCGACCATGATCATAAGGAAACATACACCCATGGTGGAGCGGGACTTGCGGTACATCAGCAGGAACCACAATACAGTGATGGTCAACAAGCTCACGACAACAAAACCAAGATATGCATCTAACATGGTTGTTCCTTCTTCTAATAAATACAGTGCGGTAGTGCTCGCCATCGCGTAAATGTCGGGCAGGTATATGGATGTAACCCAGGTGGTTGCGTTGACAATCAATTCACCGAACAAGGTCTTCCACAAAAACTGAGCCAGCCAGATCACCAAACCTGTCCCTAGGTTTGCGAGCGCAAATCCACGCAGGCTCAATGGTCGGGAAAACTTAGGCACGGTCACTTCCCAGGGCTCTTCTGTAGCTTCAATTTGCAGTGCAGTGACAATGAACCGAGCTTCATCTCGAACCGCAGCCGTTCTTGTTTGGCATGCTGGACACGATTCGAGGTGCTGCGTGACGGCAATGGCTTCGTGCGCAGACAGCGCCTTGTCCGCGTGCATCGACAACTGCAGATGGCTGGGATGGGTCATCGCACAACCTCATCACCGTCGGTGGCAAGCTCGGCCCGCAGTCGTTGTTTAGCACGAAGTAGCAGCACGCCGACGTGATTGCGGCTGATATTCAACTGTTCGGCGATTTGGTCGTAGCTGAACTGATTGAAATATGCGAGCACCAGAGGTACTCGGTATTTTGCGGACAAATTTGCCACCGCTCTGTTTACGCAGTCAGCTTCTTGGAATGAAATGAGGTCACTTAGCACCGGCGTATCTGAGGCCGCAAGCTGTTCAAGTTCGGCAGATTCATCACCAAACAGCGCATTGGTTCGGGTTCGTTTTCGCAACAGGTCTATGCAGTGGTTGTTCGCTATGGTGGCAATCCACTGCCAGAAAGGTTGTTCTGTACTGTACTTGCGAAAATTCTTGTACGCTCTCATAAATGTTTCCTGAGCAGCATCCTCGGCTAATTCGTTGGAATTCAACAATCGGCGACACAGTCCGAACACTCGAACGTAGTAGTCTCTGTAGAGAATTTCGAATGCTGTGTTTCTCGCCACTTATATTTTCCGATCGTTCAAACAGTTATACGATGCCGATCAGAACTTATTACAACAAACCGGAAAAAATTTCAGGAATAAACATCGAGGATAACGGCGGTCTTCGATTTCGATCGTAATGTCTGCCTAGATGTTTGTGCGGCTAGTCTCAGTAGGCTTCACCACTCTCTCGTCACGGAAGGTTCTACCGCGCAGACTCCTGGGCACTAGCTGTTTTTGTGTAGCGAGATATTCAGTCCGCCCCAATCAGTCCCTGCGGCATTGCTCGCCTCGAGAGTGTTCGAGAGCATGCTGAGTGGGGTATGAATAACAATAGACGTCACAATCTTAGACAAATTTGGCAGGCTTTCTTGGCCAACGGGCTGGCCTCATTACAGTAGCCTATCTACCAAGTACTGTTTTCACCACGAGGCCCTCAAACGAGGATTAATCTAAATACTTGGAGGTGGGTCTACCCAGAATGGGAGGCAAAAATAACAAGCAAGACCATATCTTCTTCAATTTCAAAAAAACTATGATCTTGGGTGGCCTGAATATACATAAGTGTGCCGGGTGTCACCTGCCGCACTTCGTCATTCAACTTTAACTGAGCCTTGCCTTTTAAAACGTAGTACATTTCATCTTCGTCATGTGGGCTTTGCATATCTGTTGAACCCGCGGCGAGTCGATA
>QIGT01000352.1 GCA_003230835.1 Gammaproteobacteria bacterium | reverse complement strand
AACTACGATTGTATTCGAGGTTTCCGTTAGACTGATGCACACAACAGCACATCGATCAGCCTGACGAGAGTGTTCGTGGGCACTAGTGCAACAAGCGACTTTCAGAACTGAAACTGCGGCGCAAAAAACTCATCTGGTCACCTAAGATTCGACCAGAATTGGTCAGCGCCAAATATTCGGCATAATTTGGTACGTACGGTAGTGCTAACAATTCCATGCCACATTCGTCCAAAAGACGGTTACCTTTAAAATGATTGCATCGTCTACAAGCCGCTACCACATTGTCCCAGTGGTCTAACCCACCTCTTGAAACGGGTAAGATGTGGTCTCGGGTAAGACCGGAATCGCTGAGATGCTTGCCACAATATAGGCAAGTGCTTCTGTCACGACCGAACAAAGCCAGGTTGGTAAGCGGCGGAGCACACTTGTCTTTACTGATCACTCTGCCATCACACGCGATGATGCTATGAATGTCGATGCGGCTCGTTTGACTGTCTAGACGTGAATGGCCACCACGTATACGCATAAAAGCATCACCCATGGTCCAGCGCACTATATCTCGGGCGTACAGGCATACGGCATCTTGCCAAGTGACCCATTCAATAGGATGTCCGGCAACATTCAGCCTGAGAATTCGAGGGATTCTGTCAAAATCGCTGATGGTCGAAATCATTCGCTAGCCTTGTCAGTACCACACCGCAGCAGAACCTATGATAAAAGAGGCTACCAAGCAAGTAGCCTTAGCAGGCATGATGGTGCAAAGTAGCTGTCCCATGAGGTATATCACGGCTCGCATTGTTCCTCGCACCTTTTTTGTGCTCAGCGCTTTTTGTTTAGGCGCGTGTACCGCGACGTCCACGACAAACCTCCCCAGCACGGATACGGAAAACTACAACAAAGAACCTTGGTTCTGTCAGGTGGCAGAAACAAAGGGGCAATGGGAGTGTATTCAAAGCGAAACGTTGGCGGCGTCACCCAAACCACAACGCTTACCCGAGCCGTTAGAGAAACCTCAGGCTGAGTTACCACCCGTAGCTGAAGAATTTACCGAGGCACTGCCTCGACCAATGCCAGCCTCGAAGCCGACCCCCCTCCCCATCCCAGTTCCGACATCTCAACCCCCAGAACTTGCACAACCCCCAGAGCTTGCACAAAACAGGCTGCCTAAACAATCCACCCAAGCCCAAGCAGCCGACATACCTGCCTACGTTGCATTGTCGTACAGACCGGATAAGCCTGTGTCTATCCTCGATCTACCGCAGAACTATTACGCCGTTCAATTGGTTGCACTGTCTAGTAAAGAGGCACTGGAAGAGTATGCCAAGAAAAACAAAATACGCGGAATGTCTGCGGCACGCGTTGCCACCGGAGAAAAGATTTTCTACATTTTGTTACTTGGCATTTATGAGAATCGAAGCAACGCGGAGCAAGCTATCGATTCTCTCACCGCGCCATTTAATACCCTCGGCTCCTGGATAAGATCAGTGGGTTCTCTGCAAAAAGCAATGCTCGCGGCCGACGCAATTACGGCAAGCACAAGCTTACCTGACACGTCCACTTGATTCAGACAAAGGTGTGTTTGGCGAGTATCTATCCAATGGAAAAATTGGTTAGACCATGATTACAACGACTCGACTAATGCCTGCAGAAAGATCTGACGAGCCTCTTGATAGTCATCGCCAACAGCAGTGGACCATGCACTTTGAGTGGCAATCACCAGGTTTTTCTTTGCGTCAATAAAGATCGACTGGCCAAATATTCCCAACCCAGCAAACAGACCATCATCAAACAACCACCACAAATAGCCATACCCCGGATTGCCCTTAGATGGACTGGTAGACTGCTTCATCCAGTCCTGGGCCAACACTTCTGTGCCATCAGGCAACACCCCACCCTGCATAGCAAAAAGGCCTATCCGCGCATAGTCACGCAGCGTCGCGCTAATACAACAGCCGCCAAGTTCACCTTGTCTTGGACCTTCTAACAACCAAGTCGCATCGTACTCCATACCAAATGGAATCCAGATTTTATCTGTGAGATAAGTGGACAGGTTATTGCCGATGGCTGCTCGCAGGACCGCACCCACTAAATTTGTCTCACCGGTGTTGTAGTTGAACTGGGTACCGCTGGGTGCCAATCGTTTCTTACCGCTAAGATAGCGAATTAAATTAACCACCCCACCTGGCGTGTTGTTTACATCCGACGATGGATCAGCATAGTCCTCGTTCCACTGCGTACCCGATGCCATTTGTAGAATATGTTCGATGGTCGAATCTTCATAGACGGTTCCGCGAAGGCGAGGCAAGTAGTTTGAGATTGGCTCATCAACACTTTCAATGTAGCCATCCTTGATCGCCGCCCCCACCAACATAGAGGTCACAGACTTAGAGACTGAATAAGAAACCCACCTGGACTTCTCATCATTACCGGCAGCGTACTGCTCATGCAAAACTTCGCCATCCTTCACCACAATCAAGCCAACCGCATTACCTAGGTCGAAATAATCGTCAATGCTTAAACGTTTGCCGTTGTGGTTGAATCGAAACGAAGACAAGTCTTTGCCGCTCGAGGGTAGCGGATACGAGTGATCACCAGCTTCAATACGCCGAGTTGGCATGAGTTGGTCGATGTTTCGAAACCCGGCTACCTTCGATTCACCTTTCCAAAAAAGTATAGTTTGAGGATCACCGAAGTGCTCCGCATCTGTTTTGGGATCCACGTACGGTGCTTTTGCCTGTGCTGCCAAGCCTAAGAAAAGCAAGATTAATAAAGTAATTCGCATCGGGGGACTCCTTCTAATTATCTAACAAATACTGGGTGTGCTGGCGTGCGCAACCATAACACTGTTAAGTTGGCGCGAGTTAAGTCACATATAACCATACCTCTACAGAAACAGGCCCACTCCAACATGCAAAATACTTTCACGGCACTATTCAACCTAAAAGTTCCTATCGTTCAAGGACCAATGGGGAACGTGGCTGGACCGAAGTTAATAGCTGCCGTCGCCAATGCTGGCGGCTTAGGGATTTTACCAATTTGGCTCGACCCCATAGATGTGGCTGTGTCGAACATCCAAGCAACCATGGCACTCACAAACAAACCCTTCGCTGTAAATATCAGGGCAGACCTCGTACAACGAGACCTTATTAGCGCGGCGATCGACACAGGGGTTTCGATCATCCACCTCTTCTGGGGAGACCCAAAAGACTCCGTGTCTGCAATAAACGACGCTCGCATGATCGCTACTGTAGGCGACCGAGAGGCTGCACAAGTGGCCCTCGATTCAGGTGCAGTAGCACTCATTGCTCAGGGTATCGAAGCTGGCGGCCATGTTCTGAGCGAAGTGCCGATTGAAGCACTGCTCGCACAGATTTTAGACGTAGCAGGTGACGTTCCAGTGATCGCCGCAGGCGGATGTGCGTCTGCCGAAGATGGTGCACACCTGATCTCTCTTGGGGCCGCAGGCGTCCTTTTCGGAACACGCTTCGCGGTTTGCCAAGAATCAGAAGCCCATGAAGATTACAAACAAGCCATCATTGAAGCCAGTGAGAATCAAACCATCAGATCGCTGTGTTTCGATCTAGGCTGGTCTGACGCCCCGCATAGGACATTGATCAATAGCACCACCACTTTGTGGGACGATGCGGGCCAACCTCCAATGGGAGAAAGGCCGGGTGAAGGTGATGAAGTGATACGCACAGCCACAGGCCAAGTGCTACGCCGTTATTCCGTCATGCCACCAATACATAACACAACCGGCGACATACAAGCAGCGGCAATGTATGCCGGTACTGGAGCAAGTAGAATTGTAGACTGTCCAACCGCCGCCGCCATCGTAGAGCAATTTAATATTGCGCTGGGGTAACAAGAGACTAAACAGGAACTGTAGTGCTTAAAATTTACCACGTCCAGGGAACACGTTCAGTACGGCCTATCTGGTTGTGTTATGAACTCAACCTACCACTACATATAGAAACCATCGACTTTTCTCAAACGTATAGAGACACTCCTCAATGGCGCGCTATCAGCCCTGCGGGGAAAGTACCGGTGATGACCGATACCGATGTCACCCTGTTCGAATCAGGTGCCATGATCGACTTTATTCTAGAGCGCTATGCCAACGGCAGGCTTCACCCACCACGCGGCACCGCAGCTAGCGCTATACATCACCAATGGTGTTGGTTTAGTGAAGCAACTCTTATTCGTCCGCTAGGAATCAATCGAATACTTAGAACCCAAGCCTCAAGGGGTGAATCTTTGGCAGCCGACGGACTTAACAAGACACACAATGCACTACAAGCAGTTGAACAAGCTTTGGAGGGTCGAAACTATCTCTTGGGTGCCGAGTTTGGTGCCGCTGACATCATGATGGGCTATTCGCTCGTGCTACTGGAAAAGTTCAAGCTGCTCGAAGACAAGTTCCCCAATACACAACGCTATCTCGACCGCCTAAAAGGCCGAGAACACTTTGCCCGTGCTATGCAAGCCTAAATTGCCATACTCATTGAGGAAACAATACACTGATGCTTTCTCTGTTGTGAATGCGCCGAATAGCGTCACCCAGGAGTGGGGCGATAGAAACCGTGCGAACC
>QIGT01000078.1 GCA_003230835.1 Gammaproteobacteria bacterium | reverse complement strand
CAAGTTATTGCCAAATATCATGAATTTCATTTTGAAAAGACTCAAACTGTTAGTGCTCGCCTACGCGACATGCAGGTCGCACCGGAGCGAATCGACTTTGTCATAAACTCCCATCTTCACTTTGACCACTGTGGCGGGAATGGGCAGATACCCAATGCTGGCATTATCATACAACGTAGAGAAGTTGAGCACGCGCGGGTGGTCGATAGCGCTCGTGGCTATGTAGCCGAAGACTGGAATACGGGACAAGAATTACGCTTAGTCGATGGTGAATTTGACTTATTCGGCGATGGCACAGTGGTGTGTATTCCTACTTATGGGCATACGCCAGGTCATCAATCGCTGCGAGTCCAAACCGAACAAGGTGGTGAATACATACTTTGTGGAGATGCTTGTTACCTTCAAGAGTCGTTAGAAAAGCTAACCTTGCCAGGAATAATAGCGAATAAAGAAGCCGCTCTTGCAGTATTCAAGCGTTTTCGGGAGATGCAAGCCCGTGGCTTTACTATCATGTACGGCCATGACCCGGAATTTTGGAAATCAGTACCCCAGGCACCTGTGCGGTTGGGGTAGGCAGCAACAAATACAAACGAATATGGGATAAGTAGAAGTGAGTGACTTAACAAAACGCCGCATCCAAACAGTCAAAGATCACATGGCATTGGAAATTGCAGAAGACTGGGATGGTGTGATCGCCACGTTTCAACATCCGCGATACGAGATGTACGGCACTGGTACTGTAATTGATGGGGAAGCAGCAGTACGCAAATATTTCACGCGTTCAAGAACCCCTTTCCCTGATCAAGGCAACGAGATTATTTCGATTGCAGCAGGAGATGCCAACACAGTACATGTCGAGTTTTGGTTAACGGGTACGCACCTAGGACCGCTCAAATTGGCCGGCGAAGTCATTGAGGCCACTGGCAAAAAATTCCGTGTGCGCATGGCAGCCACCTTTGAGTTTCCAGTTGATGGTGACAAAATTATCTGTGAACGCCCCTATTTCGATACCAATGGCGTACTGCGGGCTTTGAATATTGAAATTTAGAAACCAAAGCCTGAGGTTGAGTAGGTATCCGGTGGCCTAGGGAGTGGCCAGTCAATTGATACGCTTTCTCAATACTCTAAATCTGCAAAGGCGGGCCGTTAGATCGATGCCGATATTGAAGCTGTGTGTGAGTGCACGGGACAGTCTTGGTGCTGCTGGTGTTGGGGCAGAGTGATCACCAGTACCGGATCTGTTACTAAGGACAGAAATTTTACTTTTGCTCCTACCTGGAGTTGCTGAGCCGCGCCATCAATCAGGGCGATAAGTAGGCGGCGCGATAAAACAAATTATTGCAAGTTCCCTCGCGTCATATTGGTGTGCTTAGCTAACTGGTGCACAAAGATTGCACGGGTCCTGTGTAGTATTTGTGAACGCGTGTTAGAACCTTTGGTGGTTCGAGGCTCGTTTGCAATGTTCTGTTTTATCCGAAATTTGAAATGACCCAATAACGCAAGCAGATGTGAATAGTTGTGTATCGCAATGCGTCTATCAATTGATTAGGTTATAGGTCGTTGACATATATAGGTCGTCGGCCTAATATCGGCAAAACTTTAGCACAGGTATTTTTACCGTGCTGGCTAAGGTCAGGCAGAAAAGCAAAATCAAGAGGGGGAAGGATTGATGGTACAAGAAATAGCCACTTGCTGGGCCAAGGGTGCGGCGCTTGTGGCGTTGATATTGTTCACTGCAAGCGGATTTGCCGCCGTTGAAATTGATGCAGGTGTGAAAGAAAACGTACTTGAAGAAATAATAGTGACTGCCACACGGCGGGAAACGAGCGTGCAAACAACAGCCGTCAGCATAAGCGCACTTTCTGGAGAACAACTGGAAGAGCTGGGCAAAGTGAGTATTGCGCAATTTATTGATTCTGTGCCAGGAGTGACCTCTGCTGCCCGGGGGCCGGGAGTTAATCGGATCATCATCCGCAATATTGCGACTTCGACCCAGGAATCGGGAAGCCCCACCACCACAACTTACTTCGATGACTTTCCCCTTTCCAGTATCCAAGGCGGCTCAGCGGAAATTCGCTTGGTTGATATGGAGCGAGTCGAAGTACTTAAGGGCCCGCAAGGTACGTTGTATGGGCGCAGCGCCATGGGTGGCATTGTGCGCTACATTTCCAATAAGCCCAATGCCGAAAAAATAGTCGGCGGCTTCAACACCTATTTGTCTAACAGTAAAGATGGCGGCAGCAACTACGGCGGGCACGGCTACTTGAATCTACCCATTACCGATAACCTAGCCTTGCGTGCAGTCGGATATACCTACCAAAACGATGGGTTCATCGATCAAGTCGAGTTGGGTGTCAGGAATTTCAACGATGAGGATACTAAGGGCGGAAGGTTAGCCCTTCGCTGGGATGTGACAGATGAGTTCTCAATCGATCTGACCTATGTAAGTCAGTCGGTTGACGGTCCTCAGGGTAACGCAACGACTACTCGCGACCCAGGATCTCTCGACGTGGGTGGCGACGAAGGCCCAGATATTCCATTCGACGTTGATGCGAGAACCGCCATTGCCGGAGTGTTGGAAGGCCGAACCACGGATCAGGAGCTACTGAATTTAAACATAGAATACGATTTTGATTCATTTACCGCGACGCTGCTTGCCACCAAGACTCAGGAAGAATTTGACTTTCGATTTGACAACAGAGAATTTGTGCTTTCAAGGTTTGGCTGTGAATGTGAATTTCGGGAGCCAGGCGAATCGAACTTAAATGGGCACTCTACGATACAAGAAGTTGAAGTGTTGGAGCTACGTTTGGTTTCTTCACGTGAAGGATTGTTTGATTGGATCGTTGGTGTTTACTACGAAGAATCTGAACGTAAGAACCATACCCAGATCCGACACTTGGGCCCAGATTCGACGGCATTCGGTTTTATCCCACTGTTTGAAGGTCAGGGCTTTTCCTTTGACTTTGAGCGAACAAATACTGGCGAGGAGAAAGCCGTTTATGGCGAAATTGGCTTTAATTTGGGTTCGGCTGCACGCTTAAACCTTGGCTATCGGCGTTCGGATATTGAAATCGGACAAATCTCGACCAGGGTCGACGGCTTCTTTACGGTATTCAATGGTGATGCTGCTTTGGAGGGTATCCTTTTCGAAACTCAAGAAGACATCAACACGTATAAGCTGTCTTTCGAATACAGTTTCAGCGAAGACATTTTCGGTTATGCCCTGGCGAGTTCTGGATACCGACGAGGTGGGTTTAACCCCTCAACGGTCATTTCGCCATTCTCCGTTTTTGACTCAGATACATTGTGGAATTATGAACTTGGTCTGAAAACCACTTGGCTGGATGGGCGTCTGGTCGCCAACGTTTCAACCTATTTGCTCAAATACGATGACATTCAACTGGTGGTGTTGGACCCTGTTACATTCGCGCAGCCAACGCAGAACGTAGGCAAGGCGGACATAACCGGGATTGAGCTTGGGTTGGAGTGGCTGGTAAGTGAGAATCTGCGGCTAGGTTTTAGTGCATCCGTTAGCGATCCTGAATTGAAAACGGACATTCTTGTCGCTGATAACCCGCCAGCTTTTTCGGGCAGAAAAGGCGATAAGCTGCCTGGCTCCGCCACCGAGTCGTTCTCATTCAGCGCCAGGTATGACAAATCGCTCAGCCATAGTTTAGATTTTTTTGCCAATGTGTTTTATCGCTACTCGGGAAGTCGGCTGAATGATTTCAATTTGGACCTTGATGTAAAAACACCTTCTTATTCATTCACAGATTTACGCTTCGGCGTTGGCCACGCCAACGGATGGAGTGTTGTTTTGTTTGTGGACAACGTGTTTGATGAAGCTGCAATTTTACACATAGGTCGGCAGGGACCCTTTTTTGAAAGTGTCCCTACCAATCGACCTCGGACTGCCGGGTTAAATCTTATCTATGCGTTTCGCTAGGCCCCTGAAACGCTCATTATTGACAACCTAATAAAGCAAATGAAGATAGGAGAAACTTTAATGAAGAGAACCACGATTGTCGCCGGCTTGGTCCTGCTCATAGCATCCTCGACGCTATGGGCTGAGCAAGCTAAAGGACCTGCAATTTTAGCCCCGGCGCCTTTAAGCGACGTCTGGATCATGGTGCCAAAACAAGGAATGGAGGCGCAGTTTGAGGCAGCAGTTAGAGAGCACGTAAAATTTCGCGCCAAAGCCGGAGACTCGCGCGCCTGGCAAGTGTACAGCGCAACTATCGGCGGCAAGTCGCCTCGATACCAATTACGGTACTGTTGCTTCAACTGGGATGAGCAGGATAGCTACGGAGTCGAGGATCTGAAAAGAGGTTACGGCGCAGACTGGAACGCCAACGTTAACCAGTATGTGGACGAGTACGAGCACTACTTGGAAGTTGCGGAATGGGATATCAGCCATTGGCCTCAGGACATGGGTCAATATCTGTACTATGGTGTGACCACTTGGGAATTAAAGCGCGGAGTAGGCCCCGGTCCGGACGAAGCCCGTAGGCAAATCAGTAAGATTGCGCTGACCAAGGGCTGGGCTGATGCTGGCAATAAGTGGCTCTGGCATTCTCGAATTGGCGGCACCCCAACGCTC
>QIGT01000389.1 GCA_003230835.1 Gammaproteobacteria bacterium | reverse complement strand
GATCATACCCGTTTGCGTAAGTTGACTTCACAAGGCTTCACTAACCGCTTCGTCCAATCGCTTTCACCAACGATTGAAGAGGTCGTGGCTGGACTGCTATCCACGGTCGAAGGTAAATCGACTTTTGATATTATGAATGTTGTAGCGAAACCCCTACCTGCGATCGTTATTGCAGAAATGCTCGGTGTGCCGACAGAGGAGAGGCATCTTTTCGAAGCATGGTCATCTGATCTTCTTGGCTACACGGAGATCTTAGACGCTGATGCAATTCATGCAGCTGCTGAGGGAGACCTCGCGATTCGCGCATATTTGCAGAATCTTGTGGAGTACAAACGTACTCATCCTGGCCAAGATTTGATTTCTTCAATGATTGAAGTCGAGGAAGACGGCGACAAATTGAGCCTTGATGAGCTACTCTCTACGTGCACACTTTTGTTAGTTGCTGGCCACGAAACAACCACGAGACTGATCGGAAGTTGTCTCCTACAGCTCATGCAAAATCCTGACCAGCTCGCCGAAATTAGGACAGACAGAACGTTGCTGGAGAACGCCATTGAGGAGTCATTGCGTCTCGACCCGCCGGTGCTAGCCGTGTCTAGGATTGTTAATGAAACATTTGAGTACAAGGGGATTCGCTTCAAGAAGGGGCAAATGCTTTTATTGTCCATCGCTGGGGCGAACCGAGACCCCGCGGTTGCAGATGCACCGGAAACGTTCAACCTGCAGCGCAAGTCATTCGAACACATCAGCTTCGGACATGGCGTTCACCAGTGTTTGGGTATGCCGCTTGCCCGGCTTGAAGCTAGAGTCACATTGAATCAACTGTTGGATCGATACCCTGATCTTTGTCTTGTCGAGGACGAAATAGCTTGGGATAATTCTCCTTTTTTTAGAGGTCCCAAACATATAGCGGTGAGAGTGAGTTAACGCGGAACACCCCAGCGTCGACTATTCCAGCGCTAATTCATAAACGCTACGTTTTGTCGAATACTCGCATGAAACAAACTGTAGTCGTACACGTGCATGCTATTTCCAAACATCCTTGCGGGGAAGGAATCGGAGCGTAGGTCTAATACGGCGAGCTGGCCATCTGCCTGACACTGAGCATCTGCAACCCCAACTTCTACTAACATGGCGCTGACATTTTCCCCTTCATCTGCTGCGCCATAGGACGCATAGCCAATCGCGCCTTTATTGAGTTCGTGTCCTGCATGGCTTTGATCCGTGAGCCAATTCAAAGGATTTGTACATATCAAACCCTCATTGCCACCAAAGGCACCCGTACCCTGGCCGTCCATAACATTCCAGCCAAGTGCACATCCAGTCTGGCGAGCATCCTGACATACACCGATTTCACCAATATGTTCAGCAGTTACTCCGAAACCGATGAGATACGCCGCCACCATACGATCATGAAGATCGGTACCGGATATGTGTTCGCTCACAAGTAATGCTGCGTGTTTGGATCCTTGTGAGTGTCCGGCGACGATAAACGGCTGATTTGGATCAATGTCAGTTAGGAAATAGTCGAACGCAGCAACCACATCATCGTAAGCAAGTGCCAATGCCTTCTCGCCATTACCATCCTGATCCATAAACGAAAAGAATGTCGCTTGTCGATAGCGCGGTGCATAGACATCGCAACAGCTATTAAACACGCTGGCTTGATGACGCAATACTCGCTGGTCGACGACCCAGTTAGCGCCTTCATCAGCCAGCGGTTGGTTCCAGCTTTCTTTCCCAAAATAAGATGTAGGATGGACAAAAAACACCGCTACCCCTAAAGGCTCGCGAGTGACACCCTCGGGCATTTGGTCGCTGGGATCGTCACTAAAAGGCAATGCAGCCCACCACGCAGGGTCACTGTAGTCTGGAGCAGATGGCGCCAAATCGGCAGAAAAGTCGTGCTCCGGGGCAATCTGCGAGCCTATCATAACAATCGAAATCTGCTGCCTAAAAACGTACGCACCCACCAGCGCCACAACCACGACGACAACGAGACCTATCAACACCTTCTTCATAAACCCCTCGCCCTTTTGAATCAATCTACTGCCGCTGTGGCTTGGTAACATATCACGCTAGGCAAGAGGCTGAATTCGTTTTTTGAGTCTACACTCAAAGATGTTTCAGATGAACGAACCCCAACCTCTACACGCCGGTACGCTCGCCCGACTGCTAAAACATCGCGCCTATTTTAATGACATGGAAGACCACGTTTTTCGAGCGGCGCAGTCACATGCTGTCTTACTTGATATCGCTGAAGAGAAAGTCATTCTCAAGCAAGGAGAAAGTTCGCCCTACGCGTGGTTTTTGATTGAAGGGCAGGTGTATCTGGACCAACAAGGCCAACCGAGGCGTGTGCTGGGTGCGCACGATGCCGATGCAGGCTACCCAATAGCCAATTTGCGACCCGCACACTACAGTGTGACACCCAGTCTGGATGCTAAACTTGTCCGCCTGGAGCAGTCTTTTCTAAGGAAAATCACGCAAGCGCCACGCCCTGCACACTTCATTGGCGCCAGCGAATTAGGCGGGGGTAGCTGGCAGAGTCACCACTTTGCAATTGAAGTTAAACGCATGCAATCTAGCGGCGAGTTAAAAATACCTGCATTGCCAGGTATTTCGGCTCGCATAGGTCAAGCCATGCAAGATCCAGATTTTGCTATTAGCGATCTTTCGAAACTTATCACCGCAGACCCCGCCATCGCCGGTAGCGTGCTAAACATCGCCAATAGCGCAATGTTCGCTGGCGCTAACAAATGTGAAACATTGGATGCTTCAATCATTCGCCTTGGACTGCACCAGACCAGGACGTTAGTGACCACGCTTGCGGCCAAATCCTTGTTCGCAGCACATCGCCCGTGGATTCGCACAAGACTCAATACGATGTGGCGCCATGCTGTGGAAGTTGGTGCTTACGCAACCGTACTGGCGAAACTATCGACAGATTTCGATACTGCCAAAAGTTTGCTGCTGGGTCTGTTGCACGAAATCGGCGCTGTTCCAATTCTAGAATTAGCAGACCGATTTCCTGAGTTGGAAGCCGAACCAGGTATTCTTGATGCGGTACTTGCCAACGAGGCGCCAAGTCTTAGTGCACAAACACTTGAGAATTGGGGGTTAGCCGATTTTGCTGAAGCGGCAGTGCATCAGGAAAACTGGTACTACGATCACGACGGCGGCCCGAACTACACAGATATTTTGATCATCTCACATCTGCATGGGCTGATTCGCTCAAAGCGTTTTAAAGATCTACCCCGCATTGATGAAACACCTGCATACGGTGCGCTTAGTACTCTGGGGTTATCGGCAAGTAGGAGCATCAACATATTGGAAGATGCGCAACAGGAATTGTCAGAGTTGAAATCGCTACTCACGTAACCCAGGGGTTCAAGCCATCTGCTACAGTGTCCTGTCTCCCAAACTCATTGCCGACCATGCAGGCAACTCATCTTTGAAAACTACGTCAGTTGCAACAAGATCATGAGGGGTAGCCATGCAAGCCACAGCCATGTGAATTTCACCCGGCCATTTGCTGGAACGAAACAAAATTCTTGTACCACATGTTGTGCAAAACCCTCTTTCAGATTCAGCACTTGATCGATACCAGCTAAGCGATACTTCGCCGCTGTCAAAATCGAATTGAGATGTGGCCACGCCCACCCAGCAAACTGCCGAAGCGCCATGGGCGCGCCTGCAAGAATCACAGACACAGTCCTTGATGAACCTTGGGGTACCGGAAAAAGAAAACTTAACTTCACCACACATGCACGACCCTTGGTATTGATTCATGAAAAACCTCCTCGTTTGTGATGACTTCATGTTTAGGCAACGACTCAAGCCAACCAAATCAATACAACGGTGACCAAGGTCAATGTGCTCAGCACACCATTAATCAGGCGTCGATAGAACTCACGGGCAAAAAGTGCTCGAGCAGAGTTGCCTAAGCCTACCCACAAAAGATTGCACACCAGGCCAAGGGTTGCAAAGCCTAAGCACAGGGCTACAACGGCGAAAGGCATAGATTGTTGTGTTCCAAGAGCAATATTGAGGCCCGTTGTTGCCATAAACCAAGCCTTAGGATTGGAAAACTGGAATAGTGTGGCCTGACCTACAGACATTGGGTTGGCCTGCCACTTACCCTCTGCGTCGTCCAAACGTATCCCCATCACTCCCCATGCGAGGTACACCAAATACACGCTACCAAATATTTTAAGCAACAAAATTGCTCGAGGGTCTGCCAATAACAATTGACCCAACCCAAGCGCACACAGCACCACTACCAAATAGACACCGCAATGAATACCTAGCACATGAGGCAAGGTCGCGCGAAACCCAAAATGGATGCCGGATGCGGCCAGCAGTAAGTTGTTAGGACCCGGCGTGATTGTCGATACCACAACAAATACCAACAAGGAAAAGAGGACTTCAAAACTCACTGTTCGCCGCCAAGTTATTTAGTGATGGTGCTTTACTGTAGAGGTATCTGTTATTACAGTACAGATTCAGATTTTACTATTAGAACCGGTACAGATAAGGCAGTAAATGTCACACCTCTACTCCGACCTGGCGAACAAGTTCGTGCAAAGCATAGACCGAGGTGTCTATAAAGCCGGTGAGCGATTACCCGGCATCCGCATCACCAGCAACAACGCCGGTGTCAGCACAGCTACAGTTGTGGCAGCCTACCGACACTTAGAACAAGAAGGCTACATCGAAGCAAAACCAAAGTCGGGTTTTTTCGTTCGACCCAAAATGCAAACGCTACTTGCAGAACCTGGATTCAAACCCACTCGGCCCCGACCGAAGCCCGTATCGGGTCAGGAACGCGTCTTGCACCTTATACAGAACATCGGTCAATCAAACCTTGTTCAGTTTGGCGCCAACGTGCCTGATGCGTCATATCTACCTACCCATGCAATTAGCAAAGCGATGTCTAAGGTGAGCCGGCAGTATAAAACTACGGCAACGAACTACGAGGTGCCTCCCGGCCTGCCCTTGCTGCGGCAACAAATAGCCAGGCGGATGGTTGATCTCGGCAGCATTTGTCGACCAGACGATGTACTCATCACTAATGGATGCCAAGAAGCCCTATACCTCACACTGAAATCCACCACCAAAGCCGGCGATGTCGTCGCGGTGGAATCACCAACCTATTACGGTCTATTGCAAATAATCGACTCGTTAGGGCTGAAAGCGTTGGAAATACCCACTCATCCTCGCCAAGGCATTTCTATTTCGGCCTTACGCCAGGCATTGGAACAATGGCCAATTCGAGCATGTATCGTCGCGCCCAACTTCAGCAACCCGACCAGTGCTCTTATGCCTGAAGCAAACAGATCACAGCTATTAGACCTCATCTCGGAGTTTCCCGCAGTGAGCTTCATCGAGGATGACGTTTATGGTGAACTCTATTTTGGGTCACAGCGTCCAGGGATTTTACAAAGTCTAGACTCCCCTAACGTTTTCTATTGTTCTTCATTTTCAAAGTCACTTTCGCCAGGCCTACGCATTGGCTGGGTGGTTGCACCAAAAATACAAGATCGGCTCGAATACGAAAAGTTTGTAACCAATTGTG
>QIGT01000171.1 GCA_003230835.1 Gammaproteobacteria bacterium | reverse complement strand
CCAGTGGTATTGGCGGGTGGCGTAGGCAGTCGCTTGTGGCCGGTTTCGCGAAATTTCTTTCCGAAACAATTTCACAAGCTGCTAGGTGAACATTCTTTTCTGCAAAATACTTTGCTTCGGGCACACAAGGTAACCGCAGTGCCACCGATCATTGTCTGTAATGAAGAGCATAGATTTTTGGTAGCAGAACAATGCCGAGAAATCGACATAGTTTGGGATCAACTCATTTTGGAACCGGAAGGTCGAAACAGTGCTCCGGCTATCGCATTGGCAGCATTGCAAGCCGCCAGGGTGGCAAACGACGATGCGGTCATGTTGGTGTTGCCATCGGATCATCTGGTAGCAGACGAGCAGGCATTTGCCAGGGCGGTAGAACTGGCAGTTGTCGGTGCCGTTGACGGCAGTTTGGTCACTTTTGGTGTGAAACCTGACCGGGCTGAAATTGGCTACGGTTACATCCGGTTTGCAAATCAAGAGGGTGGTTTACAGAAAGCTGAAGCCTTTGTTGAGAAACCCAATGAGGAGGTTGCGCAAGAGTATTTTCAGTCGGGAAATTATTTATGGAACAGTGGCATGTTCGTGCTGGGCGCTAAGGTGTACATCGAAGAACTCTCCGTACACAACCCTGCAATGGCGCAAGCTACGCAAAGGGCGATGCGATCTGCCAGTAAGGATATGGACTTCTTACGCCCCGGACCCGAGTTTTTGGACTCCCCGGCAGATTCTATTGACTACGCGGTGATGGAAAAAACCAGCCGTGCCCAAGTGGTGCCGGTGGATTTTGGTTGGAATGACATCGGGTCATGGGAAGCAGTGTTTGCAGAATCCAAGCTCGACCAGGACGGTAATCATCTGCGCGGTGATGTGCTGGCGGTAGATACTAAAAATTCTTTTGTGATGGCAGGACAGAGGCTCATCAGTACGCTTGGGGTGGAAAACCTGGTTATTGTCGAAACGTCTGATGCGATATTGATCGCTGATCGTGACCGTGTGCAAGATGTGAAGATGATCGTTAGCAAATTAGAATCAGAAAATCGTAGTGAACGCTTGTATCACCGCGAGGTGTTCCGCCCATGGGGTAGCTACGAAGGTGTCGATGAAGGTGGCCGATATCAAGTGAAATGTATTCGGGTTAACCCAGGTGCCTCGCTCAGTCTGCAATTACACCATCATCGTTCGGAGCACTGGATTGTTGTTCGAGGCACCGCCAGAGTCACCCGTGATGATGAAGTATTCACCTTGGGTGAAAACGAAAGCACCTACATTTCTCGTGGCACAAAGCATCGGCTGGAAAACCCCGGTAAGCTACCGCTCGAACTCATTGAAGTACAGGTGGGTCCTTATTTGTGAGAGGACGATATCGAACGTTTTGATGATGTTTATGGTCGATGAAGCTCGCCATAGCCTTGTTGGACCACTAGTTGTGGTAATCTCCTAAACCGTTTTTCATCTAAGCTGGGCCTCGTGGCTGGACGCATTCCACAGTCTTTTATTAACGATCTACTAGATCGCGTCGACATCGTAGACGTGATAGATCGTCGAATGACGCTTAAAAAGAGTGGTAAAAACTATTCCGGCTTGTGCCCCTTTCACGACGAAAAGACACCGTCGTTCTCGGTTAGCCCGGACAAGCAATTTTTCCACTGTTTTGGTTGTCAAGAAAGTGGTACGGCACTGACCTTCATTATGAACTTTGATCGCTTGGATTTTGTCGAAGCGGTGGAATCTCTGGCCCAACAACTGGGTGTAGAGGTGCCGCGAGAACAAGGTCGATCCTATCGCGCGAAGATTGATCCAGATATTTACGCTGTACTCGCGCAAGCAGAGAAATTCTATCGGCAGTCTTTACGAGATTCGAAAGAGGCCATCGAGTATCTCAAAGGCCGGGGTCTTAGCGGCGAGGTTGCTCGAGATTTTGGCATTGGCTATGCGCCGGAAGGCTGGCAGAACTTAGAGCAAGCGATGCCAGACGTGTCCCCCAAGACGCTGTTGGAAGCGGGTTTGTTGACGACCAGCGAAAGCGGTCGAAGCTATGATCGATTCCGCCACAGGATCATCTTTCCAATAAGAGATACCCGCGGTCGCGTGATTGGATTCGGCGGCAGAATCCTGGGCTCGGACGACGGACCAAAATATCTCAATTCGCCAGAAACGCCAGTGTTCCACAAAGGTGCTGAGCTCTATGGCTTGTATGAAGCGCGCAAAGCCCTGCGCCAACTTGACCGGTTATTGGTTGTGGAAGGGTACATGGATGTGGTTGCTCTGGCTCAGTATGGTGTTGCCAATGCGGTTGCCACATTAGGTACCGCTTCAGGGGAAGCTCACTTCCAAAAACTGTTTCGGCACAGTGATGAGGTGATTTGCTGTTTTGATGGTGACAACGCGGGGCGACAAGCGGCATGGAAAGCGCTAGAGAATGCTCTGCCGACCTTGAATGAGTACCGCCAGTTGAAGTTCGCCTTTTTGCCCGATGGCCAGGACCCAGATTCTATTATTCGGTTAAAAGGGAAATCTGGGTTGCAGAGTTTCATCGACAACGCCGTGCCTGGATTGGAGTTCTTGCTCACTCGTTTGAGCCAAGGGTTAGATTTGAACAGCATCGACGGTAGGGCTCGTTTTGCTGGATTGGTACAGCCCTACGTTGAAAAAGTTCCAGAAGGTGTTTTGAAAGCACTGTTGCAGCAAAAAGTGGCGCAGATGACGGGTCTTCAGCGCTCTAATGTACCGGCCGAAAGAGCCAATAAGAATACTAAGAGAGCTTCGGGAAGAGTTAAAGGGGTAAGTGAGCGCTTACTATCTATCCTACTTCAGCGTCCAAGCTTATGGCAAACAGTAGATGAAGAAGTGCGAAATCGACTTAGGCAGGCGCTCGATGGGAGTTCTGTGGTGGGTGAAATTGTCGCTTACATTGACGACAATGCCAGCGCAGATGTTGAAGAATTGCTCGTGTATTTTGCAGATCATGCGGATGCTGCTGCCTTGCGAGAGCAGGTGGGTATCCCGCTAGAGATAGATGATGATGCCTCCCGATTGGAACTGGCTGATGTTTGTAGAAAGTTGCTGTCTAAGCTACAGGTCGATAAAAGGAAAGTTGCTTTACAAGATCTGCAAGAATCTCCAAATGTTGATGAGCTTCGCAAATATTGGCAGCTTCGAGGAGTGGCGAAAGACTAGTCTTGGGGTGGATGAAAATACCGCGGCGCGGTATAATTCCGCTCTTGCCTTAAGTGAAAAGGCAACGCGGCGCGTAAACGCGAAGAAATAGGAACGCGAAATTAAACGTTAGAAATCCCCCAGATACTATCTAAAAGTGTAACAGCTTAAGCGTAAGAGACCAATTACGGGTCAGGCAGAGATATATCGGGATGCAACGAACCCTACAAGTTGTCCAGTGGCACGGTAGGGCTATAGCAATCGTCACATCCTCTCGAGGTACCATGAGCAAACACATCGCCATAGCGAAACAGCAATCACGCCTTAAAGAACTGATTGCCAAAGGCAAAGAACAAGGCTTCCTAACCTACGGTGAAGTCAACGATCACCTGCCTGATGATATTTCCGATCCGGAACAAATTGAAGACATTATCCGCATGATCAACGACATGGGCATCAAGGTGTATGAAAATGCGCCCGATGCAGATGAGCTGTTGTCTTCGGAAGAAAATACTGCCGACGAGTTAGCCGCTGAAGAAGCCGCCGCCGCACTTGCCGCGGTGGAAACCGAAGCAGGTCGAACTACCGATCCGGTGCGTATGTATATGCGCGAAATGGGCACAGTCGAACTCCTGACGCGCGAGGGCGAAATCGCCATAGCGAAGCGAATAGAAGAAGGCATTCGAGATGTTCTCACCGCGCTTTCTTATTTCCCTGGCCCAGTTGAGTACATTCTTGATACTTATGCAGCGGTCACCAAAGAAGAGAAGCTGTTTGACCTGCTGGTCGGCTATCTTGATCCAACAGATCACGTCCCCGCAGCGACTCAGGTTGGCGCAGATGGCGTCAAGGCCAAAGCCGACAACGATGATGACGATGAAGAAGAGAACAAAGGTCCTGACCCGGTAGTCGCCAAAAAGAGATTCACTACGCTTAAGCGTCAGTACAACAAGACGCAAAAGATCATTGAAGCGAAAGGCCGGGACAGCAAAGAAGCTCGAGCGCAAATGGTTAAACTAGGTGAAGCGTTTTGTTGCTTTAAACTCGTACCCAAGCACTTTGATCAACTTGTTGATATGGCGCGAAATGCCCTTTACACCGTGCGTCGACAAGAACGTCAAATTCTAAATTGCGTGGTACGCCAAGCGCGTGTTCCAAGAGATGTATTTCGCAAAGAATATGTCGGCAATGAGATTAGTATCACATGGGTGAATAAACTTGTTAAAGCTAATAAAGATTTTTCGGCAGGGGTAGATTCTCACCGCGATGACATTATACGTGCGCAGAAGAAACTCAAAGTATTGTCAAAATTTACCGGCCTGACAGTCACGGAAATCAAAGACATCAATCGACGTATGTCATTGGGTGAAGCAAAGGCGCGTCGCGCGAAGAAAGACATGGTTGAGGCTAACCTTAGGCTGGTCATCTCTATCGCGAAAAAGTACACCAACCGTGGTTTGCAATTCCTTGATCTCATTCAAGAAGGCAACATCGGCTTGATGAAAGCGGTAGATAAGTTTGAATATCGGCGAGGTTATAAATTCTCCACCTATGCAACATGGTGGATTCGCCAGGCGATTACACGTTCCATTGCGGACCAAGCTCGCACCATTCGTATTCCCGTGCATATGATCGAGACCATCAATAAATTGAATCGTGTCTCTCGGCAGATGCTTCAGGAAATGGGTCGAGAACCTACTCCGGAAGAGCTGGGTGAGCGCATGGAAATGCCAGAAGA
>QIGT01000320.1 GCA_003230835.1 Gammaproteobacteria bacterium | reverse complement strand
CTTGGTTTTTTTCTGCAGAACCGGGTTTGACCGGATTCCATGCCCATTGAAATTCACCTGTACGAATGTGATAGGCCCGTACCACACCGCTGGGGACATCTACGCGTTGGTTGTCTAAGACCATGGCGCCGGTAATGACTCGATCCCCTAAAATTGCAGGCGGGGAGGTAATTGAGTATTCCGTTGGAGCGTGGGCGGACAAACCGTGGGTCACATCCACTTCACCGTCGATGCCAAAATCGGTGCATTTTTTTCCAGTGGCTGCATCTAAGGCAATCAGTCGGGCATCGAGGGTGCCAATAATTATTCTTTGTTCACAGAATCCACTTACGCCCGAGAACCAGTAGCTGACGCCTCTGCAATTTGGAACAATGTCCGCAAGGTGATCAACTTTCGGGTCGAAAGACCAAATCTCTTCGCCAGTTTCAGCCCAGTTTCAGCGTTCAGCGCAAACGTTTTATTAAAGGGAGAACAGTAGTACAGCCGATCTTCCACCATGATCGGCGTGACTTGCAACGAACTTTGGCTGATGAACTCGCCGGGTTTGGTGTTAGCTTGACGAATATCGCCAGAACGATGCTGCCACGCGACTTCCAAATGATGTACGTTGTCTGTGGTGATTTGGTTCGCAACACTGAAGTGAGTGCCACCTGGAGTCGCACCATAGGCTGGCCAGTCGGCTACCTTCCCGGCTGGAATTTCCGTCAAAGGTGGCTGTTGGGAACACGAAACTATAAATATGATGCCGACAGCAAACCCTACCCAATGCATTTATCTACGTCTCCTGGTTAAGATTCCATGCTACCTGGGCCTGGCGAGCAATGCACAGCAATTTCTGGACAGAAAATAGTTAGACAAACTGGGCACTCTATTCATCTGTTAAACACACAAAACCTTGGCTTATAGCCAGCAGACCATCTTGTGTGGTGACCTGGTAAGACACGATGTTTGCGCTTACCGCCATATGAATTTTAATTGTTGATGGCATCAGTACCATGGCAGAAAAGCGGCCGCCTAGTCGTGCCACCTTGGTCGGGTCACCGTCTGCAACGTTATCAACAATATGACTGATCGCTAAAGCTAGAGTAGCCGTACCGTGTAGGATGATGTTGGGTAGTCCTGCTTGCAGGGCGAATTCTCGATCGGTGTGAATGGGGTTCCAAATACGCGCGCACTCGGTATAGGTATGGGCGGAGCCAGCCGGAATGAAAATGTCGGTAGGTTGCTCGGCGGTTGGATCTGTAAACGTCGGTAGCTCAGGGCTGGGCTCCACCGCGCTATCGTCTCCATACACGTCTACATTTCGATAGACCCCTAACTGATAAGTTTGCGCGACTAACAAGCCCTTCTCGTCTCGGGTGTCCAAGCGCAAAGTGTATGAAGCACCCGGTTTAATTTTCCTGATTTCGATCATACAGGCCTGTGAGGTTAGAACCTCGCCGGCCTGTATGGGTCGAAATATGTGTAGGTCGTGTGCGGCATGAACGCCACGGGCCGATTCTTCTGCAGTCAGCATTTGTGAGCCGGGCAGTGTTCGGGTATCGAGGATAACAGGCCATTCAAGACAAACAGGAAAGACCGGGTGGCCGATGATCTGATGATGATGCGTATCCATATACGCTGGGTTTAAATCGTTGAGTCCGGCAGCGTAAGCCATAAGCCACCGACTATCGGCGTGATGTGTTATCGGCGCGGTGCTGGCGCCAATCAATTGGGTGCTAAGCGGCATGGTTTTCTTTTCAATAGTATTTGGTACACATTGTACGCAAAAAGAACTCGATGCAACGACTCGCCTTGTGTGCTGGGATCGCAAGTGGCACTCTGAGTTGTATCTATGAAAAGGGTTTAAACGCGATGCAAGTAAAACCTATGGCTGCCCCAATGGGCGCGGTGGTTTCAGGTGTGGATATTCGATCAACGGATGCTGATCGTTGGCAAGAGTACAACACATTGTTATGTGAACATCATGTGCTGGTGTTCCCGGACCAGCAACTCAGCAATGATGATCACATAGCCTTTGCTTCGTTATGGGGGGATTTGATTCCATTTCCCTATGGTAGTTTGCCGGGGTATCCGAACATCATAGCGTTGAAAAATAAAGGTAAGCGCAAAGATGTCAATCAGCACTGGCATTCGGATATGACTTATAACGTACAGCCACCAAAACTGACCATGCTGTATGCGTTAGAAGCGCCTGCCATTGGTGGTGAAACGGCTTTTGCCAATCAACATATGGCCTATGAAGAATTATCAGATGGGATGAAGCAAGTGGTAGATTCTCTGCAAGCTCATCACAGTGCGCAGGCTCTTGCCCGTCTATATGGGGAAGACGAAGCCAAGGCTTCACGTGCGTTGCATCCGGTAGTACGTCGTCACGACGAATCTGAATCTAAGGCCCTATATGTGTGCCAAGCTTTCACTCGACGTTTTGAAGGTTGGACTCGTGAAGAGAGCAAGTGGTTGTTGGAGTACCTGTACAAACATTGCGTTCGTGAAGAATTTCAAGCTCGACATCAGTGGCGTGTTGGTGACTTAGTCATATGGGACAATCGCAGCGTATTGCATTATGCAGTACATGATCATGGCGATGATCCACGACTGATTCACCGCTGCCAAGTGGAAGGCGTGCAACCTAGGGGAGCCTCTGACTAAGTTATGGGGGTGGTCATGAGACCACTACACCTCCATCGCAGGTGATGACATCACCCACGGTGAAACCGCTGGCTTGGGAGCTTAAGAATATCGCCAGGCCTGCGATATCCTCTGCTTTGCCTACCCGACCTCGTGGATTGCCTCTGCCAATTTTATCCCAATCTGTATTTTCTGTATCGCCGCCACCGCCAACTCCTGTGCTCAGCATCCAGGTGGGAAATGGTCCGGGGGCGATGCCATTGACGATGATATTTCTCTTGATCAAATGCGCTGCTAATACTCGAGTGAGATGGTGGATGGCTGCCTTCGATGGGCCATATGAAAAATTATCAAATATTGGGGTTTTAATGCCGTCGATGGATCCAACGTTGACGATTCGTGCAGGCTCGTCAAAACTAGCCGCCTTTTCTAATAAGGGGAGCAGTTTTTGCGTTAGAAAAAATGGACCCTTCACGTTTGTGTTCATGACTTTGTCCCAACCCACTTCGGGGAATTCTTCAATTGGCGCACCCCATGCCACACCGGCATTGTTGATGAGAACGTCTAAGCTGTCTTCGAGTTTGGAAAACTGATCTGTGAAGGCTTGAATGCCGTCAAGGTTAGACAGATCTGCTGGGATGGATATGCATTCGCTCCCGTACTGTTCTTGAAGCCTTTGTGCAGTTGCATTACAGGCGTCGGCTTTGCGTGAACTGATATAGACCTTAGCACCATTGGCTAGAAAGCCAGCTGCGATCATTTCGCCAATGCCGCGTGAGCCACCGGTGACAACGACAATTTTGTTCTTTACGGAAAATAGGTCTTTCATGAGGTTCCTTTGTTTTGCTGGGCAGTGGTTTCTGTGGCGGTGATGGTGGTTGCGATGTGCGCAAGCATTTCTGCTCGTGTTGGACCGCGTTGTACGCGAGCCTTGGCGTTACGCTTTCTGCCGCGCAACATATAGCGAAGTATGGTGAGTCTTATTTTGTTGTCCTGTAAAAATTCACCCGGCTTTTCAATCAGATTAAAGGTTCTCATCATGCCTCTGAAAACGTGTAAGTGATCGCGTACAGCGGCAGCTAGTGCATCCCCGAAGGCAAGCCGGAACCAACTTTTAATGCTGTTAGCGGTGTCTCTGTCTAAACCTTTTTTAACCGCATCTGCTCGTTTGATGCCGCTTTTGTCTTCTCTTAAGCTGGCATCGAAAATTGGACGGATACGTTCTTGGGTGAGTTTGTGGAAAGCTTGCGCGCGTTGCGTAGGGTCTTGGTTGTCGGTCAATACATCGGCCAAAAGGTGCGCGTGCAAAATGCCGATACTACAGCCACGGCCATACAACGGATTGGTTCGGGCGGAAGAATCTCCTACGGCAAAAAAGTTTAGTACATCGGGTTTGTCTTGAGATACCCAGTCTCTCCATACCGCGTGAATTTCGCCGATGCCGAATGTGTCGGTGGTGGCGTGGGATACCGTCTCGTTGATCCAAGGCGCTAGACCTGGAATGGTGCGACAAATGGAGTCGAAGTAATCGCCATTTTTAACCGCAGCACGTAGCTCGGTTTCTGCATTTGGTAAACAGATGATGATGGCGAAGTGTCCTCCATCGCCAGGAAACACGCCATATTTGAGGTAACCTAAATCGCCAGCCGCAGGTTCGTTGTCATGGCGAGAAGGCTCTACTGCACCTTCGTTTAATTTGTAGTGGCGAGTGTAGTAGACAATTTCAGCATCATCGTGCTGCTCTGAAATATCGACACCTATTGCACCAAGCCACTGACTAAATTTACTCGATCTGCCGGAAGCATCAATATAGGCATCTGCTTGATAAACAGATTTGGCGTTGTTGTTGAGCCGGTCTGTGAGTTCTAACCCGCAGATGGCAACTGTGCCATTGTCTCTCTTGGTTTGGATGCCGGTTACGTAAGTTGTATTTTTAATTTGAATGCTGGGTTGTTTGTCAACGTAGCGGCGCAGTACGGTTTCCATGGTTGCGCGCCGACACATCAATAGCCATAGTTTTTCATCGCCGGGTTGTTGTTGGTATTGCGATAACAAAGCGGGTGGCGTCAGGTCTGTGAAATTGAGTCTGCGTGCACCGGCTGTAAAAAAATCTTCTAGGAGTTCAGGATAATTTTCCTCCAGCAGGTTACACATCAAACCTAAGAATGCATGGGGATGGCGAAACTGTGCCGCGCCTCGTCGTAGAATGCCTGGTCAGGATCTCCTTGCGGTGGGGGTGTGTCACGTTCAAACAGAATGACATTTAAGTTTTTGCGCGCCAGCGCTAGCGCAGTGCACATGCCTGCGATACCTGCGCCGACAACAGCGATGTTTTGGGTCATAGATTTCTTATGTGGAGACTACAGCTTCGCTGCTTTTAGCTTACCACCTTAGGCACTTTTACGGAGGTCTTTCTGCACGACACCTAGCTGCGCGAATTCTTCTTCATGACTGGTTTCACGAAATGTCTCCTTTAGTGCTGCGTCGGTCCATGCCTGCATACCTTGTGTAGCAAGCAGCTGGCGTGGGTAGGCTTGTGCGCGAAGTGTGTGAGGTGCATGAGGTAATGCATAGGTTTGTAACCGATATGCCACGGGTGCGAAAAATGCATCTACGGCGGTGAAGGTGGACCCGCCGAGGAAGGGGCCACCAAAACGATCCAGACCTTGTTGCCATAGTTCGTCCAAACGCGTGAGGTCTCGTTGTAAAGCGTCTGAAACTTCATTCAGTTTAATGCGCAACCCTACGGACATGGGGCATTGATTACGCAAGGCCGAAAAACCAGCATGCATTTCTGCGGTGGCTGAGCGCGCCCATGCTCGCGCGGTCTTATCTTCAGGCCAAACGGCAGGGTATTGTTCTGCCAGATACTCGATGATGGCTAACGATTCCCAGACTTGAATGTCGCCGTCGAAGAGACACGGTACAAGACCTGTGGGTGAGAATTTGCGAAATTTTTCCCAACTGTTGCCGTCATCGAAAGGGATGAGTTTTTCTTCGAAGTCAATATCGAGCTCGGTCAGTAGTAGCCAAGGGCGAAGTGACCAAGATGAGTAGTTTTTATTGCCAATGTACAGTGAAAACATAGAGCTGCCACTCGATAATGGCTAACTACTGTAGCAAATTCAAATGAGATTGGAAAAATCTGTGGTCCAGCCATTATAGCCGCGATCAAGTATGGGCACGATCAAGTGTAGTTTCTGCGTTCTATAAATCTTAACATAGGCGCCTAAAGTCGAATTAAACAAAGAGACTACACATGTTGAAACCGGTACAACTCGGTAATAGTGGGCTGAGAGCGTCGCAATTATGTCTGGGTACAATGAATTTTGGTATCCCAGGTAAGGGCCATCAAGGCGATTGGACCTTGGGGTTGGATGATGCGCGGCCTATCTTTAAAGCAGCCATAGATAAGGGTCTGTTCTATTTTGATTGTGCCGATATATACGGTGTTGGTGCTTGCGAAGAAGTTGTGGGTGCATTGTTGCGGGAAATGCTGCCTAGAGATGAGTATGTGTTGGCTACAAAAATATCCATGCCCATGGGGCGGGGGGCGAATCAGGGTGGATTGTCTCGCAAGCATGTCATGGAAGGCGTGGATGCCTGTTTGCAACGCCTGGGGCTAGATTACATTGACCATCTTGTCATCCACCGTCATCCCCACGCAATTCCTGGTTCGGTAAAGGCGCCCATAGAAGAGTCTTTAGAGGCGTTACACGATGTAGTGAAGTCTGGAAAAGTACATTATCTTGGGGCGTCCTCAATGTTTGCTTGGCAATTTGCCGAGTTGCAACTCACTGCAAAAAACAATGGATGGACCCAATTCATCTCGATGCAGAATCATTACAACCTGGTGTACCGAGAAGAAGAAAGAGAGATGATTCCCTACTGTGCCAGCAGTAATGTTGCGGTAATGCCATGGTCTCCACTTGCGCGCGGTATTTTGGCTGGTGCGTATCAAGGTGGGTTTGCAGGGGGTAGTACCAGTCGTTCCCAGGGCGTTGATCGCAAGCGAACTGAGAGCTTATATCATGGTGAACATGTGTTCGGGGTTGCCGAGAGAGTGATGCAGATGGCTGATAAATATGGCAAAAAACCAGCGCAAATTTCGATAGCTTGGATGTTAAACAAGCCACACATACATGCGCCCATTGTTGGCGTATCGCGCATAGAGCAATTAGATCAATTGGTAGAAGCGACGGACATTGTCTTGGAAGCACAGGACGTGGCTTACTTGGAAGAACTTTACCAACCCGTGCAAAATTTACTCAGTATGGGTGCGTCGTAGACTACTCGTTATCACTTCCCAGCGTCTTTGTAGGTATGTAGTGGGCAGGAGTAGGGTTGCCTTGCGCACGTCGCTGTTTTGCTTGACTTAAAGTTTCCACAACACCCGCGCGAGCAACGGCATCTTTATGATTGATGGGCACTGGTTTAGTCGCATCTGCGGCGGGCATGTCCTTGGCATGGTAGTAACCTACTGGCGACTTAGCGCCAGAGGTGCTGGCTTGTAAGTCTAAATCGCGTTCATTTGTGCCTTTTGGCTTTCGAGCCACACCATCAACAATTTCGAGATCCATCCACCATCGCTTTATTGGGTTGCGCTTGCCGTAGCCTAGCTTGTCGTCAAGATAAACGGCTATGGGGACTAGCAATGGTTTTAGCCATCTAACATTAACACCTAGCCAGGTGCCAAGCCGGTGCACCAGTGCACCATCTGCGGTGACTACTTTGTTTAACGGGCAGGTCTTCATGCAACGCCCGCAAGCTGAGCCCTTAGGGTTGGTTACGCGGTAGCGGGTACATCGCTCAACGTCGGGCTTCCAGATTTCGTAGCCATTGAAGATGACTTTTTCACCGAACGAGATGGCATTCACGGGGCACTCGCGGGCACATTTTAAACAACGCCCGCAAAAATCTTGAAGCCCGAAGTCTATGGGCTGGTCTGCTATCAAGGGTAAGTTTGTGGTGAGTACGACAGATTTGAATCGTGGGCCAACATATGGATTGAGTACTAGCTCACCGATACGACTCAGTTCTCCCAAACCGGCCAGTAGAACAAGTGGAATGTGTAATACATGGCTGTCGGCATTGGTTTGGGGTCTTGAATCGACACCCTGACTGCGTAGGAATTCAGCCATGATACCGGCTATTTCTGCACCTCGAATATAGCCGCGCATAGATTGACACCCAGATATCCAATCATCTCCGCTAGCACCTTCCATGGTGTCATAACCTTGGTCAATGAGCATCACCACCGCGTACTTGTGGCGAATTGGAATTTCTTTGCCATCGGGTCCATGGCTATACCACGCAAAGTCTGGAATTTCACATATGCCGGTAAGATCTGCGCCAAGATGGTAACTCAGAGATTTAATTGCTTGGGTATTGGCGCAAGCGTCACTAAAATCAGGCTGAACGGTAGAATTTACCTCACCATCTTGGTGGGGGACTAGGGCACGCAGCGGATGCATCATGCCGTCGGTGAGAGGGTGTTTAAATGCAAAACGTTTAACTTCTTGTTGTGCCTTGGCGCCGAGATCACCCATGCGTGCCCGTTGAAAAAATTCAGCGCGTTTGGGGACCCGAGGAATCTCGTCAGCAAATATGGCCGTGGTAGGTTTGTTTACCCTAGTGACCTGTTCCATGGGGTAGCGACTCATATGCGAGGCTCGCTTACGTCGGCGCCGGGTCTCCTTGCCCGATCTGGCACCGTTAATGCCAAAATAGTGGCGCATCGAGTTAACCCGGGCGTGGTGGGCTAAGGGTGTGTCAGTGACTAGTACATAGTCTGTGGCGATGACCAACTGAGCGTAGCTGTCGCCGATAAACGGATTTAAACCAGTTCGGGCTTGGGTGACGCCGGCAAGAATTGCTAAGCCTTCCAAGTGGAGCTGGGTATGTCCTGGGTAGTGACACTGTGCATTGAATCCGAGTACACGAATGTGCCCCATGATCGACACCCCAATTTCAAGTGCTCGCATTTGCGCTATGTCGTACTGGGCTCCATGTATCCATTGATGAGCAAGATTGTTCGACTCTATGCTACAGCCAAATTCCACTAAGATAACAATGGCATGTGTCAGCGGTTGCTGCTGTTCTAACCAGGCTTTTTTCGGTATTTCACAGATGCCAGTTTGTGCCGCATCTAAATAGTATGCAGCGCCTTTGATCTCTCGAGTACGGGCAGCTAGGTCCGCGTTGATTTCTGCCTTCTGCGCGGGTGGGCTATTTGAGCATTGAGCAAGAATGTCCGCGTATTTGCGTACAGCTGTGGACAGTGGGGTATCTACTTCTATAGCCACTGTATGGTGCGGAATTACAGCCCCACCAACAAATGGATTGATACTGGCGTCTGTTGTCAGTGACTCCAGCGGATATGGCCCCGCCTCGACACCTCGCTGATGAGCGCGGTCGCGAAACAACATATTGCTAGGCAAGTCCGGCTATGGCAAATAACCCTGCTAACGTTCCGACTATGGTGGCTTGTTTAAAGTCGGCTTTGGTGATTGCATTGACGCGGGTTGCTGGGTCTGCGCCAGCCCATGTGTCCTTTACAATGTTGTATTCAATAATGCTTGCAAACGCCACGAAGCCGAACACTGCACTGACTAGAGCGATTCGCCCCAGTGAATCTAGCGGTAACGCAATCAATAGAAGAATTAGCAGAAACCAATGCATAACATGGCCGCCGCCGGTCATCCAATGGAATTGTTTGTGGTCGTTTTCGGCATATTTGAAGTTGAATCGAAATAAAGATAAGCCGCTACTGCTTACTCGAGGGGACTTTGCTTTAGCAATTTGCGCGCCGGCATAGTGGCCCCATTC
>QIGT01000372.1 GCA_003230835.1 Gammaproteobacteria bacterium | reverse complement strand
TCGAACAATAGTCGTTCACAAAAAGCTATAGTCGTTGCGGCTGAAGCCGCAGCCGGAGCCGCAGCTGGAATATATCGGATTTGCGACGCCACATTTGTATTGCTTCCTAATGGCCTTTCAAGAACTCCCAAACAGGTCTCGATAATATAATTTTTTCCCAAAACGGCTTTGACCATTGCTTCAACCGACTCAGCGATTTCCTTTGTAGCCTCTAAGCTGAGCTCGCGTCGCTGAACAATCGGCGAAAATTGTGCTGACCCCGATGCAGACGCAGATGCTGTTGTTAACGCAGAATCCAGCTGGCTTTCGATCGCTTCTCTAAGCTTTTTTGATCTTTCGTAGCTTTTATTGGATTGGCTAGCATCTGATTTTAGTGAATCCAATTCTCCGTCTATTTTAGTTACTGAATCCTGTTGTTGTCCTTTTAGTGAAGTCTGCCTTGAAATTTCTGATTGATCTGGCGGACTAGCGTTTTGAGCTGCAGCCAATGAGGCCGTGGTTTGGCTTAGCTGGTCTTGTGCTGAGGAGAGTTCACTTTCCTTATTCGAAACTGCGGTATTAGCAGCATCTAGCCGTTCTTTGTCTTTTTGCTCAAAGTCCTTTGCTATTTCGAGGTTAGCTTGATTGCTAACTAATGCCGCGGAACTTGACGCATTCGCGCTCCCCAGCAAAGCAAATTGTCCGGCAGCGACAGCACCGGTTAACTGCTCAACGGCGAGGATCACTGCAGTTAAATCTTGAGCGCGCGAAAGCAGTGTCACGTTTTGTGACTGCGTTGTAGCTCCATTGTAGTAGGACTCACATATTCTATACATCAGCTCACGCTGCAATTGTGTGCTCTGTGTTCTGGCGCTTAGGCTGGCAATCGATTCTTGCTGCGCAGCCGCAACTGATCCGGCACCCTGCGAATTGATACTGGCTCCAGCGCCGCCACCGGCGGAGGTAGCAGAGCCCAGGTCGGGGCTCGGTTCAGCGCAATACCATCCCTTGGAGTGAACCATTACTATGCGTTGCTCAGCATCAAGATGTATTGCGGTGGCTCTTCCCGTATCCTCGTTTGCATTTATCGCAACCGTGGTTGTTCTGTCTATGGTATTGAGGTTTGCACATGCGGACAGTGCTATTGCAACAGCGCTAGCTTGAATTGCCTTGGTCATTTTCATGATTCTCCCCATCATAATCCTGTAAATTAGTCACCACATTTCCTCTAAGTCAACATTTTCTATTCCTTGGCTGCAATTCCCTAGCAACGTGTGTTAGTACAGTAGTTATTAAACTGTGCACCGAAAAGATCGGCGGAAGGGGAGCTTGTATGAGGCATCTAATTGTTTTGGTTGCACTTATCTGTTCTTCTTGTGATATCATTACGCGAGAAAATTCAAGCCAACAACAGTCGCCAACTTTGGAAGATGTCGTGGTCACTCATCACTGTCCGGAAAAGATCGACCCGCTGCTAACATCTGATTCACGACCTTGGTATGCCTACAGTAGTGATGAAGAAATACACTCGGCGGTCGATTTTGCATGGGAAAATGTTACATTCTACTCATCAAAGCTACTATTTCAATGCAGTTACATTAATCCCCAAAATAGAGATGTGCTTCTTCTACGAAGAGGGCATGCAGAGTTTGATAATGTTGGGCTGACAGACGATGTGCTTTGGGTTGAAAACGCTCACCTTGATGAAGTTTGTGGCGTCAGTATAGCGAGGTGTTCTTGGTATACGAGAAACAGTTAGTTCGATCTTGTCGATAGAAAAATTATGAAGTCATTGCCATAGCTGGGAGATGATCCTGACAAACGAGAGAACTCAACCAAAAAAACTTTTTCGGCCAGAAATCGATACCTCGATTTTTGTAACACAATCTCTTCATAACTTACGTGCCTTTGAATTGAACCCCGATTGCTCTCTCTAAATAGGCGGACAGTTAGTGAGTAGCGAGATTGAATGCTGGATAGGTTTTGGCTGTGAAAGTGGCTGATTTCATTCCATCTACCATCAACTGCATAAAAGCTTGGTAGTTGGGCAGGTTCACTAGGTCATGCGTAGAAACAGTCTCTAACTGCTGCACAAATAATGGCGCATCCAGCGCCCCCAACCGGAATGCAATTATGCTCCCCACATTTCCCATGATGGCGGCAAACACTTCCTGCTCGGCTTGATCAACAAACTGATTAGCCAACACCACCGACAATCCGTATTTGCGGATTTCCGATAAGATGGTGGCAAAAACGGTACTGGTCAGGTTCGAGTATTCATCCACAATCAGGGTGAAGAGAACTCGGCTAGCTTCCGGAAGATCATGTCTGGTAAAAGCGGCGTTGGTGACACTGGAAACGATGAGACCGCCAACCATATTGGCAATATCTGCTCCCAACTGACCCTTAGCCAAATTCACAATCAAGCATTCACCATCATCCATCAGTTGACGAAACCGTAGTGGTTGCTCGGGATCGCACACAGCTTTGCGAACAATTGGGTGCGCTAAAAATCCGCCTAGCTTGTTTGCAATCGGAGCCACCCCGTCAAATGCCCCTTTGTAGTTCATGGCTGGATATTCTTTCTGCCAGAACTGCAACACCTGCGGGTCGGTAACGCGGTAGAGTATCTGCCGCTGAAAATCTTTCAGAAGGAGTAGGGGGACGATGTCACGGAGGTCAGCTCGCGGTTGTTCCAATAGGGCATAGAGCGAGTAGCGGAGTAGATGCTCCATTCGATTTCCCCAACTATCGGCGAATTGTTTTTTCAGCGTCTCGATCAGACCAGATACCACCAGTGGTCGGTACTTCGCGGATACATGAGTGAGCGGATTATAGCCGTAGGGACTGTTGGGATCAGCCACATTCCAATAAATGTGTTTGACGTTCAAGTTGGCAGACAATTCACTGGCTAACGTTCCATGTGGATCGATCAAACAAAACCCGATACCGGCCTGCGCATCTTGAAAAGCCAGGTTGGATAGCAACACGGACTTTCCAACGCCGGTCTGGCCAATGATGTACATATGCATCAAACGATCCCGTTGGCGAATGCCAAAGGGGATATTCTGATAGCGGTGATGGGCTACGCCCAGAGCGGTGAATTGGTTGTTTGAAATCACACCTCAGTGTACGAAGCATAGTGATTTCAAAATAGTAGCCACTTGATGGTCTAACGCCATAGAGTAGTGGGAGATGAGAATACAGTACCGTCAAGAAATATTGAGGTCGATAGCACGTCTTCACTGTCAGAGGTCGCCCAATGGCCTCAAGCATTGGGACAACGTAGATTGACCACCGGTTTATCTGACACCATTTACATCACGAAATTATAGACCGCCACCTTAGTTGTATGTCGTTCCACCAAAGGGTTTCACCCTTTGGTGGCTAACACCACAAACATACGGCTTGGGTGGTTTTTTACGCTGTCATACCACCAACGCGAAATTTATGGCGTATACCCATAAAGTGGCTACTAGTTCGGTAGCTCATGAATTATAAAATGGATGCATTATCAGTTAATCAAAATTATCAACGTAAGCAAAAGAAACATGCTCACAGAGTTTGCCCAGGACTTACGTCTAGCCAGACGTAAGTCAGGGTTATCACAAAAAGAAGTCGCCTCGTTATTAGCCATTGATCAATCAACGTTCTCCGACCTGGAACGCGGAGAGAAACCACCATCGGTGCAACAGGTCTGTCAGTTCATGTTGATATTTGGACGAAATTTCCGCAGTTTGTTTGAAGAAATAGTCGCCGCTATCAAACCAGACCTGCAAGTGCGGTTAGAGAGTTTTCCTTCAAAAATTCGTCCCCGCATAGCGGCGGGCAATCGTGCTCATTCCATAAGGCAGTTGGGTCAGCGATTAGGCATGGTCGAAACCCATCATGGCCTCGCTTAGGCTGTTGGCGGTTGCGGCATCCTCGCGGCGGGTTGGCCATGTTCTTCTGGCGGGTAATCGACTGCTTGAATGGAAGATGGCAGTTAAGCCAATTGCTGCTCCAGCGACAGCCGCTAATTGGTTTCAGGCTCTCATCACTAAACTCAAACCAGACGTGGTGGTGACGGAGAAATTGGATGAGACTTCCCGCAAGGGTGAACGTTCACGTTCCCTCACGGCTGTCTTCGAGCAGGTAGCCACCGACAGCCATGTCTTAGATGTCTCAATCGCGCCGGTAAGAGAATTAACTAACAAATATCAAGAAGCCGATTTGTTAGCGAAGCTCTATCCAGACATCAAAGCGTGGTTGCCAAGAAAACGATTGTTCTATGAAGTTGAACCAAGGCGCATGGCCATGTTTGACGCACTAGCTCTTGCTCACTCGGTTATTAAGCGCCCCAGTACAACCCTCGCTTCGGCGATGACCTAATAAGCCAAGGTCAAAGATTGTTCATTCACATAAACCGTATGTAGTTTTCTGCATACGGTTTTATGGCGGCCGAAAAGATGCCCGCAGTTGGCTGGGTCAAGGGAGAAACCACAGGGTGGCGATGCAATCGCCCTTTACGCTGACGGCTGCTGGTGTCACTTACTTTGGAAATTACACGACTCAAAAGAATAATTGGCGGACCTAAAAGAAAAAGGCAGACTAATCGGCCAGAGACGTAGCGCCATTCACATAGTCATACCAAAGGTCATTTTCCTTATACGTGAAATACAAATTATAATAGCCAGTGTGTATGACGCCTTTGGTGCTAATTTCTTTATATGGTCCAATGAGTTCATGTTCTACCTCGCCATATTCAGCATCTTCCTCTTCATAATGTCGTAGGATCATCCAGCCGCCATTGCTTTCGTCATAAAAACTCCAGCCAACGTAACCATTTTTTGCCGCCTCCGGAATTTCAGAGCGGTCGTCACTTAGTTGCCGGTGCTTACTGTTGCCCATGTATGGCTGCAAAATTTTGATGAATGGCCCAATTAGTTTTTGATTATCGACCACATAGAAATTTCCGTTTGGCAAAGAAACAAAATCAATACCCCGATGAATTCTGAAATCTCCGTCAAAGCCTGACTGGCTAATTTTTGGTAAGAATATCAGATATTCACCTTCGATAATGCGCCAACGTATCTCATAGGTTTCATCAAACTTCGATTTTTGGAAATCTCTGAATGAACCGTTATGAGGCAGTGCTCGAATACCTGACACCTGAAAATGGAGCGTGCCTTCGAGCCCATCTTCAATTGGAAGTGCGGTTGGAATTTTGAATACGCCAGCACGGTGTGCAGGATTTGCAGTAGGTAGGCCTGTCATCGAGTTTGTTTTTATAGACACGAAAGAGCCGATGGTTTCTTTTTCCTGCGCTGGGGTCAGGTTAAACTGCGCAAATGACGGCTCCCTGAAATCGCTGTAGCGAGGATCATCAATGGTCCAAAGCGCTTGTAGTTTTTGGGGTACTGTTTCTAGGCCAATGTCGATTGTTAAGTTGGCAGTGTATGTTTCCTGCAAATGTTTTTTATCGAGCCTAATTCCTACTCGAGACATCTCTATTTTGGGGCCCCAATGGGCAAAATATGGCCGCTCCGCGAAGTCACTGGCAGACGCTAAACCGATTGCAGGATTATATGATTGTGATATCGGGCTAGCGGTATTGTCATCACTCTCGACATCATTAGGTTCCGCAAAGCTTGCTGCTATCGGTTCGATAGACGGCGGAGGCGGAGGTGGCTGCCAATACCAATACGCAGCGAGAGCAGCAAAAGTAAGTGCTATAGCGACAAATACTTTCATACCTCTATTCCCTTAGCCTGCACCTGCATAATTCCTTGTTCAAGTAATCAGTAGCTTCGTGCAGGGTCAAGGGAGAAACCACAGGGTGGCGATGCAATCGCCCTTTACGCTGGCTGCTGCTGGTATCACTTCTCTATGGCATCTGAACATCAAGTGGCTACTAGTTTCAACTCCCGATCTCAATACAATTAGGGAGTATGAAACACAACAAACAACTTAGAGAACATTTAAAAACGTGCCGGCGAATTTATAATAAACAGATGCATGATGGGATGTGGCTGTGGCATCTAGAAGTCCGTATGCGGAATAACAAGGTTTTACCAAAAATATCTAATCGCAACAACGTATGAGTACAGCTATACAAACCCAATTTGATAAGTACATTAGTTATTGCATCAACACCAAAGGGCTGCGCCCTAAAACGGTGCAAAGTTATCGGAACCTTTTTCGGCATTTCCGAACAATTATGCCAGAACTTACCGCCGTTCAGGATATAACCCATGACCGGGTCGATGACTTTTTTGCCCGATTGCGGGCTAGACCAAAGCGGGTTGGAAATACGATTGTGCAGTCTGGACTAAAAGCCTCAACCTTGCGTACCTATGGCACCAAGCTCCACGCCTTCTTTAATTGGCTTTGTGAGCGAGGGCATTTGCAAATCAATCCGATTGTAAAGAAAAGCCTGCCCACACCGGATTATAGTGACAAGCGGTCACTTAGTAAGCGGGAAGTGGAGAAGATATTTGGAGCGGTGACCCAAAATTCACAAAGCAGCATTCTATACAAACGCGACATGGCCATTTTGCAAGTGCTTCTGTTTTGTGGGTTGCGGAAAAACGAATTACTTTCGCTACGGGTCATGGACATAGACCTCGTAAACAAGACGATCAAGGTGAATGGAGAGACCTCAAAGTCAAAATTCACGCGCAAGATGCCAATCGCTGCGGCCACCGTTATGCATCTGGAAGAGTATATCGCTGAACGCCGAAAGAGCAGAATTGATTGCGAGTATTTGTGGGTGTCGTGTCGTGGTCAGCAGCTAACGGAACATGGGCTGTTGCACTGGGTCAAAAAAACTCGTCAGACATCTGGTGTAAGATTTCATCTACATCAATTTCGACATACTTTTGCTTGTATGTTGGGGAGGAATAATGTGAGTGCAGTGAAAATACAAAATCTGATGGGGCATAGAGATTTACGCATGACCCAAACCTACCTGCGCTCGCTTGGGGTTGCGGATGTACAAGATAGCGTGCAGGCGTTGTCGCTTGATAGTTTGTAACTTGAATGTATCATGAATAGTAGACGATCTTTTTATTCAATTTATCAAACCGGCAGCATGCCTTTTGGCACGCGTTTGAGCCCGATAATTACCCGAAAATCGGTCGTACATGGCGCTCTGGTTTTGACGGCGATTTATGCAAAATAGCCTTTGTTAACACTGTGATCCCACGGGGAATCGAACCCCGATTTCCAGGATGTGAGCGAGTAGAAAACTTCTTCTTACTTTAACCTTTGTTAGCACAGTGATTTTTGAAAAAAAGCGACTGGCTGAATCGTTTTTGATAGAAATCCGAGCGTTGACGGCGTTCAATTTCTATTGCTGAGTGCGAAATTTTGCGGCTCAACTGCTTAATCAAAAGTAAGCGTCCGGCGAACGGCGTTAGTCAGTTGGTTTGCAGTTCCACGGCAGAAAGTCATCGATCTTCTTCATCGGATGATCGGCGATGTTT
>QIGT01000403.1 GCA_003230835.1 Gammaproteobacteria bacterium | reverse complement strand
ATCACCATAGCGACGCGATGATAGCTCTCCTTCTAAGGCAAGCAGCAAGTCATCTACTTCTTCTTCGTCAACAAAAAGATTGCTATTACGCGTCACCCTGAATTGATAACAATCTATCGCACGCATGCCTGGAAAAAGCATGGCTACATGCGCAGCAATAATGGAAGACAACAATACAAATTCATTTTCGCTTGTCGCCACCTGCACAGGTATACGCACCACCCGAGGAAGAGAACGCGGCGCTTGTACTATTGCTTTACCGCTGTTTCTACCAAATGCATCTTTTCCTTCTAATGTGATAATGAAGGCAAGGCTTTTATTCACTGGCTCTGGAAAAGGATGGGCTGGATCAAGCCCCACCGGGCTGATGATCGGTGCTAGCTCTCGCACGAAATACCGCTTTATCCAAGCCGCCTGTTTGCTATTCCAATCGTTTTCTGTCAGCAAACAAATGCCTTGCCGGGCTAATTTCGGCAACAACGAGCGATTCAGAATTTCATATTGTTGCTTCACCAAGGTGGTGACGATCGGAAATATTTGCCTAAGCTGATCGGCCGGGGAGAGGTTGTCCGGACCCCGTTGCATGCTGCCATAGGCTTCTTGTTGCTTTAGCCCCGCTACCCTTATCTCAAAGAATTCATCTAGAACAGAGCTGGCAATACAGAGAAACCGCAGCCTCTCTAACAGCGGTATCGACTCATCTTGTGCCTGGGAAACCACCCGCCGCATAAACTCCAGTTGAGACAGTTCGCGATTGATATACAAATCAGGGTTGTCTAAGTTCGTTGCATCCATACAATCTCCGCATAACGCCTACTGGGAAAGCTGCTCAATGTTAGCATGCGAACTTTACTGCACTGTGACACGGGGCTAAGCCATGTCGAATAGTTCAGACGATGTGTACCGGCACCGTCAAGACCAAATAGTCGACTTCGTCTTCAATCAAGCTGTGGTAGATGTATTTCCAGATATGATTCGTCGTTCGGTACCTGGCTACGAAACTGTTATTCCGATGACCGGTCTGATTGCCGCTCGGCACACAGGAGCCAAGGGCCTGGTGTTTGACTTGGGTTGTTCTTTAGGGGCCACTACCCAAGCGGTATTGGCACACAACTCATCCGCCGACTTACGCATCATCGGGGTCGACAATGCTCAGGCGATGATTGAGGGCGCGCAAGCAAATAATCAGGACACCCGCGCGCAGTTTGTACTCAGCGATATTCAAGATGTGGACTTAACCGGTGCCAACGTCGTCGTTCTCAATTTTGTTCTTCAGTTCCTACCATCGCACCATCGCAAAAGGATGCTGCAGAAGATTCACCGCGAACTAGCAAATGACGGTTTGCTGATTATCTCGGAAAAAATCTGTCATGAATCGCCTTCGATTCATGACCTGTATGACGAGACGCACCTCGCGTGGAAAAAGGCCAACGGTTATAGCGAGCTCGAAATCAGCCAAAAACGATCTGCGCTAGAAAACGTCATGCAAGTTGATACTGAAGCCACGCATACACAGCGCCTGCACAGTGCTGGCTTTAGCCGCAGCTCACAATGGTATCAATGTATGAACTGGGCTTCTTTTCTCGCTTGGAAATGACCCACCATGACTACCCAGGTGGGCTAGACAGTTGGCCCCTACACTTAGTTACGCAACGGCTCAACCCGGACCACCACGGTGACTATAATACATGGGCACAAGCCATCGCCTCTTTACCAGACATGGACTCACCTAGGCTGGTGGTTGGCAACGAAGTCCAAATCCACGGGAACGTCGACACAGATCAACTTATTCTGGCGCTACAGAAGCTGCATCCCTGGCGCAAAGGACCCTTTCGTATAGGCCAGGTTAAGCTGCAAACCGAATGGCGCTCAGATCTCAAATGGGCACGTTTAGAGCAAGGTATTGCGCCGCTAACAGGGCATAGAATTTTAGATATCGGTTGCGGCAACGGCTATTTTGGTTGGCGCATGCTAAACGCGGGGGCACGTGAAGTCATCGGTATAGATCCGACCATTCTCTTTTGTATGCAACACCAAGCCATCAATCACTATCTTCGGGATGCTCGAAACTGGGTGCTGCCACTCAAAATAGAAGAACTGCCAGCTACGCATCAATTTGATTCTGTTTTCAGCATGGGGGTGATCTACCACCGCAAATCGTTTATTGAACACGCTCGACAATTGTTCGATCTAACCAAGCTAGGTGGCCAAGTTGTGCTGGAATCGATCGTGACGCTGGGGGAAGGGTTCACCCCAGAAACTCGCTATGCACGTATGCGCAATGTCTGGCGAATACCTCATACTGATGAACTCAAAGAATGTTTGCGTAACGCAGGCTTTCAACAGATCAAAGTACTAGACATCAGCCAGACCACAACTGCAGAGCAGCACTCTACCCCATGGATGCGTTTTGAATCATTACAACAAGCTCTAGACCCCCAGGATCTTAGTCTGACGGTAGAGGGCTACCCTGCACCTGTTCGTGCAATCCTCACCGCGATCAAGTAGCGTATCGGGTTATTCGAGTGACTGCTCACCAGCCAGGGAGCCTCTGACTAATATGTTCGGGATCATTCCATTCAACTTTAGGTTTCGCGGCAAGGTCCGACGCATCTTAGACATCTATTTTTGCTTTTTAGAAGCAGGCAACGTCGCCTTGCACCCCACACAAATCGCACGAATAACCGGTGTCAGTTTCGCCGAAGTGGCCCGACGCCTTGATGCTACGCCCGAATTATTCGTCAAACTACCCCGCAGAGATGGCATTACTCGATACCGAATCACCACCAGCGCATCAACCCGCACGCCACAGGAAACTGAAGCATTGTTATTCAAATATGCGAAGCGAGAAAGTCTGTTGCTTTACGCTTTCGGTGGCATGGTCATGGCGATGTTCGCCATTATCGTATTGGCCATCGCGCCGAGCCTATGAGGCAGCCATAACAAGGAATCCCTGTGCCAGAATTACTAACAGAAGAACTCACCAAACTACACAACACTTGTGACGATTTCGCCGGTAAGTATTTGCTTGCACCTAATGCCAGTCACGAAAGTGTGCGTAGTGCTTCGAAACAAGCAGGTTTGTTCAGTATGACCCAACCCAGTGATTTTGGTGGTAGCCAGGCTACCCAGCTGGCCTTAGTAGTTGCCAGAGAAACCCTAGCTAAACACAATCCGCCTTATATGGATGCAGTGTTCGGTCCGAGCCCTGGGGTACTCGGTGGCGTCGAGGGCACTCTCGTATCTTCCCATCTACAACCTCTACTCGCCGGGGAAAAACGCTGTAGCTTCGGTTTTACCGAGCCAGACAATGTTGCCAAGGCTACCTTTGGGATCATAGACGGTGACACCCTACTGGTGAGCGGGCAAAAAAGTTATGTTACTGCAGGAGCCGAAGCCGATTTCATAAACACGCTGGTTCACATCGAAGGAATGGGGCCTTCGATGGTGGTGATCGATACAAATTTACCTGGGGTTGAGATTGAAAATAAATTCATGTCCTTGGACGGGTCTCACCATGCGGCTTTCAAGTTTAACAAAGTATTGTTACCGCTTACTCACATCATTGGTGAGCCTGGCAAAGGGCTGCCTCGCGCCTTAAAACAAATTGGCGACACGCGTTTGCTGTTTGCCACCCTCGCGTCCGGTTACATGATGTGGGTTCTCAATCTACTAACCGAACATCTAAAATCAAATGACAAATCTGGTGAGCCTCGCGGTAACAAAGATGTCGTACGATGGCATTATGCCGATCTACGTATCAAGGCCTATGCCGCTCGAAGCATGCTCTACCGCACGGCGCGCATAGCAGATCAAGGGGAGAATATTGTCAACGAGTCGATGGCTTGTAAGGTATTCGCAACCGAAGCAGTGGGGGAGCTAGTAGACACAGCCATTCAGCTAGTAGGCGGCCATGCTCTGGTAGATGACCACCCACTTGCACTACTGTATCGAAAAGTACGCGCTTGGCGACTTGCTGAAGGTGCCAGTGATATCTTACGCTTGAATATTGGTCGCGGAATTTTAGAACTCAACAAAGGCAGAATCTAATGCTAAATCTGACGCTGGCTCGGCCGGCTGCGTTCATAGCGGTGTTGTTTGTCAGCGCGTGCTCATTCGTACAACTGAGCGAAGCTGGGAATCAGGTGGCACAAGCAGCTGCACCAGATGTCGCCAATTGTACACATGTCGGAGAAGTCCAGGCCCAAACACGAGCAAAAGTAGTGGTTCGTCGTGGCCAGGGCAAGGTGCAGGAAGAACTTATCGTGTTGGCTCGAAACCAAGCAGCCTTGTTAGGTGCTAATGCCATTGTACCGGTGGCTGAACCAGCGCAAGGTATGCAAAAATTTCGTGCCTATAATTGTGATTGATCACTTTTTTGGCCGTGCCGCTCTCGGTTCAACTCCTTGCTGGACAAAGACTTTCTGACCAAAACGTATACAGCACCCACACCGCCATGACGTGGTTGTGCAGAGCTAAAGGCAATTACTTCTGGATGCTCTTCTAACCAGCAAGCTAAGTAGCTTTTTAGCCTTGCTGGGGTATCACTAAATTCTCCCTTGCCAGGAGCAATGAGCAAATGTCGTTGATCTCGAGCGCTGGCAAGCTGCAAGAAACGATAGACAAGGTCGCGTGCTTCTTTAACGGTTTTACGGTGTAAATCGAGAGA
>QIGT01000091.1 GCA_003230835.1 Gammaproteobacteria bacterium | reverse complement strand
CTGCAGAGGGCACTGCAGTGCTGATTGAAAATGCCGGAGGTAAGGCGCAAATGATCGGTGTAGATGTGGCCCAAGAAGAGCAGGTGAAGGAGGCTATTCGTAAAACCTGCGAAAGTTTTGGTGGTATGAACATACTGTTTAATAACGCCGGCGTGGGTGCGGGTTACGGTTGGGATGACTGCGTCGCGATTAACTTGACCGGCGTGTTTTACGGTCTCTTTCACGGTGCTAAGTACATGGCTAAAAATGGTGGGGGTGCCATCATCAACACCGCGTCGGTTGCAGGATTGGTTGGGCTAACCGGACGTGTGGCAGTAGAACCAGATGATCTTGAGCCAGCAACGGGCGCCTATGTGGCTGCCAAACATGGGGTGGTGGGTTTAACTAAACAGTATGCCGTCAACTTTGGCCGCTATGGAGTCAGAGTCAACGCCATTGCACCTGGCTATATTGAGACCCCGATGACGGCAGACCTTCGTGCAGAAGCAGCAACAGAACACTACCTTATTTCTTTACACCCGATGCAACGGCTCGGTCAGGCGGAAGAGATTGCGAGTGCTGCAGCGTTTTTAGCCAGTGATGATGCCAGTTTCATCAATGGCATTACGTTGCCCGTGGATGGCGGTTACACCGCCCGCTAGTGAGCCCATCTACCTTAGGGTAGTAGCCGTCTACCCGGTCATAACCTCGTTTTACAATCTCATGCCGAGCCGATTGACTGCCTGTTCAGAAAGGCTCAGCGAACGATCAATGCGCTCGCGCATTTCTTCTAGGTCGACACCTTCAGAACTCTTCTTACCTGCGCAGTAACGTGCATATACACCGTGCAATATGGCGGCAGTTTTCCATCGGTTGAAGCCGATGTAGTAGTCTAGTTGGGCAAGGTCTCTGCCGGTTTTGTCGGCGTACCGAGTAGCTAATTCTGTTCTGCTGGGAAATCCGGCTGGCGCCGTGGCAGCTTCGGCGGGTATGGGCTCTTCATCGCTGGGGTCGGGCCACGGGTTGAGAGCGTAGGCTAAGTCGGCCAACGGATCGCCTAAGGTGGAGATTTCCCAATCTACGATTGCTGTAACCGTATGATCGGGACCAATGAGTACATTGTGCGTGCCATAGTCACCGTGCACTATACGCGCCGGTCCTTGGTCGGGCATGTTGTCGAGAAAGAACTGCTGTAGTTCATGTGCGCGCGGATCATCGTACTCGGCAGCTTCAATCGATGAATTCCAAGAGCGATACCAAGTTTTTAGCTGGCGCCCTACATAGTTTTCTTTTTTGCCGAGATCGCCTAACCCCACTGCGTCTGGATCCACGGCATGCAAAGTAGCCAGGGCATCTATAAATGACCAGGCCATGTTCTGACGTGCGTGTTGCGGCACCCACATTTCTGTGTCTTCACTGGTGTACAGCGGATGGCCGTCGATCAGCCCCATAATATAGAACCAAGCACCGGTAACGCTTGGGTCTTCGCAGAAAGCAAAAGCTCTTGGCACCGGAACGTCGGTGGCACTGAGTGAAGATATCAGCGCCCATTCACGACTCATGTCGTGAGCCTTGGGTAGTAACTCTCCTTGGGGTGGCCGTCTTATGACCGCACTGCGGCCTTTGCTGTCATCAATTCGATAGGTCAGGTTTGAGTGCCCACCCAATAACCTTGTCCATTTGAAAGGTGGGCGCAGGTCACTAATATTTTTTGCCACCCACGCTTCCACCGCGGCTACCTTGTAGCCCTCTGGACCCAGACTTTCGTCATGCTCAGCCACGCTGTTATCTCCCAATATTTTCCCAGTGGCTAATGTGGATGTTTTCTAATGACGCTGTCAATCTCTAGCTTATCAATCTCTATCTTATCAATCTCTAGCGGAGCGATTTGGTTGCCGCAATCGGTTAACATGTTCTGGTTAAGATTGATTTACTGCGGGGAGGAGCTCAAATTGGCTTACAACACACCTATTCCCACCCAGGGAAAACACACCAAGCCATTTTGGCAAGGTACTCAGGAAGGCAAGTTAATGTTGCCTCGTTGCCAAGATTGCAACCGCGTGCATTGGTACCCTCGTTTCATATGTCCTAGTTGCCACTCTACAAACTTAGAATGGATTCAAGGCAGTGGTGAGGGGACGATTCATACTTTTGCGGTTCAGCACCTGGCTTTTGGAGCTTGGGCGGAAGAAGCCCCCTACGTTACTGCGTACATTGATCTAAAAGAAGGTGATCGAATGTTGACCGTGCTTCGAGGGGTTGACCCTAATAAGCCGGAAGATATTAAAGTGGGCGCAAGGGTGGTGGTCGAGTTTGATCAGGCCAGTGAGGATATGCATATCCCTTATTGGCGTATGGTGGAGGAATAGACATGCCAGGACAACTATATAAAGCAGCAGCCATCGTCGGCGCAGCAGAGGCCAATGAAATTGGCTTTTTGCAAGAACCCGCAACCGCCCTGCAACTTCACATCGAAGCGATTAAGAATTTAAGTGATCAGACTGGCATTCCGATTAGCAAAATCGAAGGTGTGTTTTCGACCGGTTGGTCGAGCGAGTTGTGTGAACACCTAGGTATTCAACCTAAGTATATCGATACCACAGCGGTGGGTGGGTGTTCTTTCGAAATGCACGTACATCACGCCATGGCAGCAATACACTCAGGCATCATCGATATCGCCTTGATCAGCCACGGCGAAAACGGTTTTTCTGCCCGCAAAATTGGTGGTGGTGGAAGCGGCAACTACGGGCGCGGGGCGGGTATTGCCTCACCTGCCCATGAAATGACCATGGCCTATGGCTTAGGCGGAGCGTCTTCAAACTATGCCCATGCCATGGTTCGCCATATGCATCGTTATGGCACCACCACAGAAGATTTTGCACACATCGCTAAAGTTTCTCGAGATTGGGCGATGTTGAATCCTCGAGCAGCCATGTACTCGAAGGAAAAACACCCCTTTGGTGGTCCTATCACTGTTGAGCAGGTTGAAGAGTCTCGTCTGATTGCCTGGCCACTGACCATACTGCATTGCTGCATGGTGGCAGATCACGGCGGTGCAGTATTTGTGGTGAGTCCTAAAGTTGCTGCTGGATTAAAAACAAAACCGGTTTGGATTGCTGGTGCAGGCGAAAGCATGGGCCACGCCAACATGTTAGAGATGGATGATTTCACTGCGACATCCGCATCTGTTTCAGCTCAGGCTGCCTATAATATGGCCGGTATGGGACCAGACGATATGGAAATGGCGCTAATTTACGATTCCTTCACCATTACGGCTGCGATTACCGCAGAAATGTTGGGCTTGGCGGCGCTGGGAGAAGGGCATACCCTGTGGAAAGATGGGCACGCTGCCCCAGGGGGTAAGTTTCCAATTAACACTAATGGCGGTGGCTTGTCATTTAATCACAGTGGTATGTATGGAATGCCTTTGTTGATAGAAGGCTATCGTCAGTTATCCGGTACCGCTGAAGATGGTGTCAACGGTGACCCGGGAAAACAAACCAGTGCACGCACGTGTGTTATCAACGGTACAGGCGGTACTTTGTCGACCACCAGCACCTTAGTTTTAATCGCGGACGACTAGGGTTGAAAAACACCCTGCTCGTACGTTAAACGGAGAACCTGACAATGAAAGTGAAACGAACTATGTTGTTGGCACTGAGCTTAGTCTTTGGTGCGTTGGCTACGCTGCTGCACGGTACCGCCTATGCGGCGCTACAAGTGGGTGATATGGCACCTGATTTTACCCTGCCAGGTTCGGATGGAAAGCAATACACCTTGTCGCAAATGCGCGGCAAGCATGTGGTCATCGCGTTCTTTCCCAAAGCCTTTACCAGCGGCTGAACGATTGAATGTAAGGCGCTGCGTGACAGCGACCAAGAAATTCGTCAATTCGATGTTGAGTATTTTATGGCCAGTGTTGACTCTGAAGAAGACAATCGTGGTTTTGCAGAAAAAAACGCTGCGACGTTTCCTATTCTTTCCGATGTCAGCAAGCAAACCAGTACAGCCTATGGCGTGCTGGCGGTGCTAGGTTATGCCAAGCGTTGGACGTTTTATATTGACCAACACGGTGTCGTTAGCAAAATTGACAAAGACGTTAACCCCGCTACCGCTGGAGAGAACTTGGTGCAAAACTTACAAGCGCTTGGGGTCCCTGCGGCTATCGCCCCCTAGCTTGAGAAAGTAGCTCGAAAATTCTACGCTTTCCTAAAGACCGGCAGTACACCACCGTCGTCAAATGTTTCAAAGGCAGCCACCACGGCATCACCTACGCGTACTGTAGATGGGTCGACGTCGATTAGATTGGTCATCAGGCGTAAACCTTCTGGGATATCTACTTGGGCTAGTACCAGGGGTAGGCGCTGTTTATGCCTTGGGTGGTAGGCGCGTTGCAGTTTGGCATGCGAATAAACTGTACCTTGGCCGCTGGTGTCTTGCCACTGCAATTCGCTTGAACCACAGTTCGCGCACCTTGTTGTCAGGGGGTAAGCCCAAGTCTCACAACCACCACAGATTTGTAAACGCAACTTGCCTTCTGCGGCGCCGTCGAAGAAGGGTTGGGTGGCCTGTGTTTTGTCTGTCATGTTATTTCCTAGGCTGCTTGGGGAGATAAAATCAGGTTGGAATGGTAATTGAGGATGCCGCCATTGCCTGTCACCAATATAAGGTCGTTGGGCATTTGGCGGGCCCCACCTTGACCTCGGGCTTGAATCACAGCTTCAGTTACTGGCGTCATCCCCCACATGTAGAACGACGATAGTTCTCCACCGCCGGTGTTGGTAGGCAGGCTGCCGCCGGGCCCAAGTTTGCCGTCTTCAACAAAGGCGCCACCTTCGCCTTTTTTGCAGAAGCCGTAGTCTTCCAGGGTCACCAGTACAGTGTAGGTATAACAGTCGTATATTTGGGCTTGAGTAATGTCTTCTAGCTTGGCATCAGCCATCGCGAGTGCTCGTGGCCCAGCTTTAACCCCGGGACCTTGTAATAGTGGGTCGTGTCCACTTCTACCGGTGTCATGATTATGAGCTTGGGCAAATCCGCGGATGTATACCGGCGGTTGTGAGAGATCTCGTGCCCGTTCAGCGGTGGTGACAATCACTGCCACGCCGCCATTTGAAACCAAGCAGCAATCTAGTACATGAAAAGGTTCGACCACCCACGGTGAATTATGATAATCCTCTAAGCTCATCGGTTCGCGTTTGGTGGCTTGTTCGTTTAAGCCAGCCCATTGGCGTTGTGACACTGCGATTTGCCCTAACTGGTCTTGGCGGGTGCCGAAGGTGTCCATATGTCTTTGCGCACCCATGGCGTACATAGGAATTGCACCGGCGTAACCGTAGATAGAGTTTAAACTCGCCATCGCTTCGCGACGTTGCCCGCTGGCGTAGGCGTCACCGGTGCGCTTGCCTTCCTGCAGTGGGTTATCAGCGAACACACAGGCGATGTAGTCAGCCATGCCGTTTTCCACTGCCATCGCCGCATACTGAATCATTTGTCCGGCGGGGGAACCGAAGCCTTGCATAAAGGTGAGGACGTTGAGTTCCTGCAACCCTAGGTGGCGGTGCAGGCCAAGGTTCACACCACGGGTA
>QIGT01000492.1 GCA_003230835.1 Gammaproteobacteria bacterium | reverse complement strand
TTTCTGACTCGCCCTTCGACCATTTTTTCAACAATCTCTGGCGGCTTGCCACTACTCTGGGCTTGGATGAGATAAATTTCACGTTCTTTGGCTAAAGTGTCTGCCGGAACCTGCTCACCGGTCACAACCAGTGGCGCTAGCGCGGTCACGTGCATAGCAATGTCTCTGCCTAACTCGACGTTGTGGGTGCTCAGTTCTACCAGGGCTCCCTTACGTGAATCGCCGTGTAAATAGCTGCCAATACCACCCTGGGAGGACACTAAAACTGCACCTCTGCGGACAGTGATATTCTCACCTATCGATTGCACCAACGTTTCTCGCTCAGCATCAAGGCCAGCAGCTAGAATTGCTTTTACATCACCACTTTCGGATGCAAATACCAAATCTAATGTCTTGTTGACAAAGGCGATGAATTTTTCATTCTTGGCGGCGAAATCTGTTTCGATATTCACCTCTACAATGGCGCCACGACTGCCATCATCAGCTACCTTAATGGCCAGCAAACCATCAGCAGTTGTACGTCCGGCCTTTTTTGCGGCCTTCAACGAACTGTTTTTACGTAGCTCATCAATGGCTTTTTCGAGATCACCAGCGGTAGCTTCAAGGGCCTTTTTACAGTCCATCATGCCGAGACCAGTGCGCTCCCGGAGTTCTTTAACCAAAGCTGCCGTTATAGCCACCTACCTACTCCTTCGTATCTTTGTCAGCGCTAACCGGTGTTGGTGCTGCTGGTGTTGGTGCTGCTGGTGCTGTTGGTGCTGGTGCTGTTGGTGCTGGTGCTGGTGCTGTTGGTGCTGGTGCTGGTGCTGGTGCTACAACAGGTGTTGGTATTTCACTCGCCGCGTTGGCGCTGGCTTCCAGAGCTGCAGCTTTATCCTGCTTGGCGAACGCTTCATCTACTGACGCCTGCACACCTTCAGAAATTTCAGTCACAGGTGCATTGGCCTCGTCTACCTCGACAAATTCATCAGGGCTGACATTGATGGATGCTTGATTTTGTCCTTCTGCTACAGCATCGGCCACCGCGGTGACATACAGCCGAATCGCTCGGATAGCATCGTCGTTACCTGGAATAACAAAATCAACACCGTCTGGATCGCTATTGCTGTCAACGATACCAAACACTGGAATGCCTAACTTGTTGGCCTCACACACGGCAATGTGTTCATGCTGCACATCAACCACAAACAGCGCATCGGGCAGGCCGCCCATATTTTTAATACCACCCAAGCTGCCATCGAGCTTGGTCATCATGCGGGTTTTTTGTAGTGCTTCTTTTTTCGGCAACATTTCAAAAGTGCCATCTTCCGCTTGTTTTTCAAGATCTTGCAGACGGCGAATAGATTGTCGAATGGTTTTGTAATTGGTCAACATTCCGCCCAACCAGCGCTGATCAACATAAGGCATGCCGACGCGAGAGGCTTGCTCTGCAATCACCTTAGCCGCGGCACGTTTAGTGCCCACAAACAGTACTTTTTTACCGCGCCGTCCCATGCCTTGAATTTCATTCAAAGCCTCATTAAACGCCGGCAATGTACGTTCTAGGTTGATAATATGAATTTTGTTTCTAGCACCAAAGATATAAGGTGCCATTTTTGGGTTCCAAAACCGGGTCTGATGGCCAAAATGGACTCCAGCCGCCAGCATGTCTCGCATCGTTACACTCATCATTTTTTCTCCGGGTTGGTTTTCAATACATATTTCCCAGACTCTAACCACGACTGGTCGTGGCACCCGTAGGTCTGTGACGAAATATATAGATATTTAGTTTACTTTAGGCGTTGCCGCCGAGCGGGGCGCTTTATACCATATTCAATTGATTTGCAAAACGGGTTTTTGATGATGGTTGCACGAGTAACAAACGCGGCTGAGCTAGCAGGCATGCGAGCTGCAGGACAAGCAGCCGCCAGTGTACTAGACATGATAGGCGAATATGTTACTCCCGGGGTGACCACGCAGCGTTTGAACGAGCTGTGCCACCAGTACATTGTCGACGAACTGAAGTGTATTCCAGCGCCGTTAAATTATGGTGGTGGCGGTGGCCAGAAGCCCTTTCCGCGGTCCATCTGCACTTCGGTCAACCATGTTGTCTGCCACGGCATCCCCACGGATGGTAAGACCCTCAAGGCGACTGACGTCCTAAACATAGACATCACTGTCATTAAAGAAGGTTATCACGGCGATACCAGCAAAATGTTTAGTCTCGGAGAACCGACGATTCTGGCCAAACGCCTTATGCAGGTAACTCAAGAGTGTCTTTATAAGGGAATGGAAGCCGTACGTGTCGGCGCTCGCTTGGGAGATATCGGTTATGCCATCCAAAAACATGCCGAAGCACAGAGATTCACCGTGGTGCGCGAATTTTGCGGTCATGGTATCGGCAAAGTGTTCCACGACGCGCCACAAGTCTTACATTACGGACACGCCGGATCAGGTATTTTACTTGAAGAAGGAATGACATTTACCATTGAACCGATGATCAACGCTGGCAAACGTCACATAAAGATCTTACCAGATCAGTGGACTGCGGTGACCAAGGACCACAAAATGTCTGCCCAATGGGAACATACCCTCATGGTCACAGACCAAGGCTGCGAGATTTTCACCTTGCGCAAAGAAGAATCTTTCGCCAGCGTGAAAACAGCTTAAACATGACCGAAACCGTGCTAGTTAAAACGCACTCACCTCTCGGCGGGCCATCTCCCGCTAACCAATTTCAGGGTCGTGACACCCTCAACACCTTACGTGACGCCTTAGCCAAGCGCTTTTGGAACAACGAGCCTGTAGAAACCTTAATGGCGCAGCTCAGCCAGGGTGTTGATGAGGTAGTGATTGGCCTGTATGGCAAACACCTTAAAGGCGTTAGCGGCATTGCCTTGTATGCGGTGGGAGGTTATGGCCGGCAAGAACTACACCCCGGATCCGACATTGATTTGCTGATTGTGCCACTCAAACCAAAAGCTCACCAACGCCCAATAGAGTTGTTCCTACAAAGTGTTTTTGATCTCAACCTTGAAGTGGGCCACAGCGTGCGCAATATCAAAAGTTGTCGCACAGAATCAAAAGCAGACATTACCGTGGCGACGGCTATGTTTGAGCGGCGCTTTCTCTGTGGTGATGCAGACCTTTGCCCGAAACTAGATAAGGTCATGCAGAACCCGCGGTTGTGGCCGGTGGCAAAGTTCTTCCAAGCAAAATACGACGAACAAGTTCAGCGCCACAAACACTACGACAATGTGGAATACAATCTCGAACCTAACATCAAAACATCTCCTGGCGGTTTGCGCGATATCCACACTGCACTGTGGATCTGTAAACGTGCCTTCCAAACCACGGACCCCAATGAACTGGTTAAACTGGGAGTGCTCACGGAAGTGGAGAAAGATTGGCTGATTGAAGGCCGCCGTTTCATTTGGTGGATACGCTTCGGCCTACACTTGGTTGCCCAGCGCAAAGAAGACCATCTACAATTTGCCCATCAACGCGACCTTGCCCAACGACTAGGCTTTGTTGATACCCATGGGCAACGTGGTGTGGAACGTTTCATGCATCACTACTACCGACATGTTCTGGCGCTCACGGAAGTTAACGATATTCTCATTCAGCACTTCCAGGAAAGCATCCTCAAGGTAAGGCGTGCCAAGACAATTCCATTGAATCAGCGTTTCCATATCGTCAATGACTACATCGAAGCCATACAACCGGATTTGTTCTCTCGCGAACCGGCAAGCATGTTGGAAATGTTTGTGCTGATGGCGAACCGTAATGACATTGCTGGCGTACGCGCCTCTACCATCCGCCAGGTGCGAGATAACCTAGATCTAATTGACGATGCATATCGCCAAAATCCAACCCACAACAAATTATTCATAGACTTGTTGAAAGCACCTTACACATTGGTTTCACAATTAACTCGTATGCGTCGATATGGGATTCTAGGACGCTACATACCTGAGTATGGGCGCGTGATTGGTCAAATGCAGCATGATTTGTTTCACATCTACACGGTTGACGCTCACACCATGATGGTCCTACGAAATATGCGGCGCTTTCGATATCACACCAGCGTCAAGGCGTTTCCAGTAGCATACCACTGCGTACACAACATCCCGAAACCAGAACTACTCTATGTCGCCGGTTTGTACCATGACATAGGCAAAGGTCGGGGCGGTGATCATTCAATGTTAGGCGCGGTAGATGCTAGAGTGTTCTGCCAACGCCACAGCATGGGCGAAGCCGACACGGATTTGATTTGTTGGCTTGTTGAGAAACACCTATATATGTCCTCGGTTTCACAACGCAAAGATATATACGACCCAGACATCGTGCACACCTTTGCCAGCGAAGTTAAATCTACCATGCGACTCGACTACTTATATGCCTTGACCGTTGCAGATATAAACGCAACAAACCCAACCCTGTGGAATAGTTGGCGGGCAACATTATTGCGGCACCTGTACCGGGAAACACGCAAAGCCCTACGACGTGGACTGGAATTGCCTGCAGATAAGGCAGCAACACTGGCCGCCTATCAAGAAAGAGCCTTAGAGCGATTAAGCAGTCATGCTATACCCATCCACCACGAGACTATTCACACCATCTGGGCCAACTTAGGTGATGACTTTTTCCTGCGTCACAGCCCCACCCGGATTGCTAATTTGACCACGCAAATTGTCGG
>QIGT01000346.1 GCA_003230835.1 Gammaproteobacteria bacterium | reverse complement strand
TAGTGATGAAAAAAATGGCTTGTGTCATGTTCCCAACAGATCTCCTCTGTTAGTGCTTGAAGGTTTGATTGGCTGTTAAGCCGCCCGGCATCTAGCCAGATCGCCAGGCAGGCGGTACAAATCCGATGATTGCCATCGGTGCGCCACATTGCTTGCACAGGTATACTGGCCTTGGCCTCGGCATGAACTTCTCCACCAGAACATGCAATGCCCGCTGGATACTCTTCAAGGTTAATCTGGCATTGCCATTCAAGAACCCGGCATCCCGTACCCGCCTGAATCCCTTCGGTAGCGCGTGCTGGAACACGAGCCAGAGAAACACCTCACCAGCAACCGTTCTTGTTTTGTATGCACTTGTGCCGCCCTCAACATAGCCGAACGTCACCTGTTCGCCATCATCAGCAAGAATGTGCTTCTCGCTAATGACACCCCGATACAGGTAACGAGACAAATACTGTAAAGCAGGCAGACCCTTGCCAACATGGCGACAATCAACCACCCAGCTTGCCGGGTTGTCTTTTGGGATGCTGAAACCATTTGCTGTCATGGCCTCCAGGAATCGTGCCCGAAACACCTTTGCCAGGTTGAACTCGTTGTATAGATATTTGCCCTTTAACCGGATGCACTGCTTACGCCGTTTGTTGACACAAACGCCAGGCACAATGACGTGAACATGGGGATGATAATCAAGCCGCCGGGAATGGGAGTGCAGGACCAGGGTCATGCCTATATCTGCACCCAAGCGAGCATCATTCTTTGCAAAGGTTGATAGCGTGCTTCTGGCACACTGGATGAGACAGCCATACACCGTCTTTTGATGATATCGACTGAACGCCCTGAGTTCTGCCGGTAGGGTAAAGGTCACCATAAAATACGCAACCGGTAATAGTTTTTCGCTCTGCCGGTCCAGCCATTGACTGGTGTCATGGTTCTGGCAACGAGGGCAGGCCCTGTTGCCACATGAATGGTAGTTCGTTGTATGAAAGTCGCATGCCGTACAATCGAGCTTCATCAAACCATAGCGCGCTGTGCGGCAATCGAGGACGGCTGACATGGCGCGTCTCTGTGGCGCTGTGATAAGCCCCTTGTACTTGATATTGAACGCATCCTGGTATCTCTCGATGATGTCGGTCATCTCCATGATCAGACCTCCCCATCGAGTGTTATGGTGAGCTTGCTCACCATGGCATTGATAAGGTCCAGGGTGTTCTGCATCGTCGGTTTTGTAAGCTGCGTATAAAGTGCTGTTGTCTTTGGGCAGGCATGGCCGAGTTCTTCCTGCAGTGCACGAAGATGCAATCCGTGTTCAACCAGATGAGCACCGTAACTATGGCGCAGGGTATGGATGTGCACCTGTTTGTGAATACTGCAATCCTGGGCAATCCTCTTAAAAGCGCGTTGCAATCCAGTGCGGTTCATGGATTTTTCTGCACGGACTCGCTCGTCTGCATTTTTACCTGCAGGAAAGAGTAGCAATGGATTACGGTGGGATATCCAGTATCGTCGCAGTGCGGTTAATGTCATTGATGGCAAGGTTACATAGCGATCCTTATGGCCTTTACCCCGGCGAATATGCACACGAGGATAGTGCGCATCAATGTCGCCAATCTTGAGGTTCAGTGTTTCACCAAGCCGCAACCCCATACTGTAAGCCGTGAGAATGAATGTTTGGTACCTCGCTTCTCTTGTCGAGTTGATCATGGCGGAGATCTCTATTGACGACAGGATGTCGGGTAACGTTTTGATAACCGGTGGTTTTACAAGATCGACCAACTGCCAGTCTCTATCGAGAACCTGTTTATAGAAGAACTGCAGACCATTGCGGTCAATCTTCACGGTACTCCAGGAATGGGTACTAATCAGATTAGTGAAGTAGTCCTTTAGATCATCCTGAGATAATTGATCGGGACAGCGATCAAAGTAGGTAGCAATGCGGCGCACTGCGCGGGCATAAGAATCAATGGTGACTTTACTCTTGCCATGTCGTGTCAGGGCGTTAACATGTTGTTGGTACAAGTTATCGAAATGCATGTTTTGATTCTTGTTCATTGGTAAATTCCTCTAGTTGTCGTACCCCGGCTAGGGTACGTAGAGGAATTATTATTGGAGAACGTACTTGAGTAAAACCTGCCGCGCAGCGGCTTCGTTCAACAAGTGGCACCACAATGCGTCTGCCTCCGGCAGCCGCAGGACTGCCCACCCGTTCGCTTCGCTCACTCTGCGCAGCCCGTGTGCCAGGTGTTAGGTGCCTGGTTGATCATGGTGCAAAAAGCTTCACTACGAATAGTCGGCGTCATCGGCGCCGTAACTTTCGTGACATTTTTTGTGCTCACATTTTCAACTCCGGGGTGGATAGAGAATTTTGCGCAGGAGTTCATTAAATACGAAGTTGCGAAGCAGATTGACTCCCGGGTCGACTCAATTGGCCCACCAGCCGGAGATAATGCTCTGTCTAAGTTTGCTAGCGCTGTGTACAAGAAAAATCAGGTCCGTATAGATGGTCTCAAAAATTCGTTAAAGGTAGAAGCTCACGAAAAAATGGCCGATGCTTTGGCGGAGATCCGAAATCTAGACTGTGAGTGCCGAGCCAAATGGGTAAAAGCGTATAAGGAAAGTTTCAAATCAAATATCGCGCTATTGGAGGCTGCAAATGAAAAGGTTGTAGGCTTTATTCAATCGACATATATGAATGTTGTGGAAGATTTAAAGCGAGATATACGAATCTTCACCGGATCAAATGCTGCCGTATTTGTAATGCTATTGCTCGTATCGTTCCTTAAACCACGAGCAGTAGCCCACCTTTTCTTACCGGGAGTTTTGCTGGTTCTTGCTACGGCAATATGCTCCTACTTCTATATTTTTGAGCAGAATTGGCTTCTTACCGTAATCCATAATGATTACCTCGGATTCGTGTATATGGGCTACATTGGTTTGGTGTTTAGCTTTTTGTGTGATATCGCCTTTAATCGGGCCCGTGTTACCACCAAAATATTGAATGCATTTTTTAACGCAATTGGATCTGCCGTAAGTGTGGTCCCTTGTTGACGGCACCTAACCAGCACGAGAAGTACGCCCTTGCTGCGCAAGGGCCGGACCGGCTTACAGCCGGCCGCTTTCGTGGGCGTTAGGCAGCTAGCTCATGTGTGCCCCAGAACCGAATTGGACGATTGTTCTATCAGCGTTGCTGACACCTACAGTCGCGATACTAGGCATCTACATTGCTTTCCGACAGTGGAAAACTAGCCGTGGTCAAGCTCAAACCGAAGAAGAACGCCTCCGGCACGATCTTTTCGATCGTAGGTTCGAGGTTTACGATTCTGCGAGGACTCTCATTGGCAACATCATGACTAGCGGCCAGATAACCCACGAAGATACAATGGCGTTCCTTACTGGTACAAGGGAGGCGAAATGGCTTTTGGACGAGAACATAGCTGAATACTTCGATAAGCAAATATGGCACAAAGCGGTGCATCTCGAAACGCTGCAAAGCGAACTTGAGTCGCTCGGTCAGGGCGAGGAACGGTCAGCGAATATCAAGAAACAACGTGAAATTAAAAACTGGTATCAAGTGCAATACTCAGTGCTCGACGAAAAAATGTCTCGATACTTGCGCCTCCAAAACTAATGAGGAATCAGTCGCGTCCTAACATGCGGCTAAAGTCGTTCGCTAACGCTCACTTGGACGCATTGACCGCTAGTCAATTTTGCTTGCGCAAAACGTCTGACGCCGTCAAGCCCACTTAGCCTGGTGTCAGGCGGAAAGTGAAAACTACCCAGTATTTTAGTCATACGAGGACTCGGGCCGATAGAGCGCGAATCCAAGATGAGTGGATCGAGAACGCCGTCGCAAACCCACAACACCAAGAGCGTCAATCCGATGGACGCTGTAAGCGTTGGCTGTACATCGAATCTGAAGCGAAGTACCTTAGGGTTATCGTATTGGAAGACGGCGAAACAGTGCACAACGCTTTTTTCGATCGAGGCTTCAAACTATGAAAGTAAAATATTTCAAAGACACAGACACCGCTCTCCTCGAATTCAGTGATGAAGGCATTACCGAAACTAAGTGCATCAATGACAACATCTATCTGGATTTAGACGCGTCAGGCAACCTCGTGTCTATTACAATCGAACATGCAAAAGAACGCGCCTCCCTACCTGAAGTTGTTGTCGAGCAGTTTGATCAAGGTGCAGCCTAATTCAAAAGCTGCGCTGCATGATCTTCAGTATCCGCCTAACGATTAGTTGGAGCTGACGGCCTAACCGTCACTTTTTTTGCATGTCGCTTCGCTCCAAGCAAAAACGCGCCGGTCTTAACGGCCGCAGCTCAACACGGTGTTAAATGCTCGTCTATTGGGATCGTATTGCGATGAGGTGTTGGTAGGTAGAGTGTCGCAATTTCCAGCTCAACAACAATCACGACAGCTTCACCTTCAGTTGCTCATTCGCAACGCAATCGACTTCCACAGGCAAGGCCACTGTTTCCTGCAAGTCCGCAGCGAAGATCTGCGTTATCGCCAAAGCTGGACGTAAATCCAAGATTCGGATATACCACTAGCAACGCAATCAATGTGGCAAGGTGATGCACACTCTGTTCCGGGCTCAGTCGCAAGTTAACAAGTGGCAGCACTATGCGTCTGCCTTCGGCAGACGCGGGACTGCCCACCCGTTCGCTGCGCTCTCTCAGGGCAGCCCGT
>QIGT01000324.1 GCA_003230835.1 Gammaproteobacteria bacterium | reverse complement strand
CGAAAAGTTTGTTGTCGATTATTCGTGATCGTCTGGAAGATTGGGTGTTAATCAACAAAAGGCTCCAAAGTTCCACTGGATTTTAGCTAACCTATTGTCCAGTAAGGCTGGTAGACGTTTCTTGATCTCTCAAATTTTGGTTAGTTTTTGATGTAATTTTTTGAGAGCTTACAACCCTATGGAATCAATCATTTTTTCATCTGAGAAATCATACTCTCCATGGAGGTTAAAATGACTCCATCGCATGACGGAATCGTTCCGGATAGCTTCAATGAGTTCATTCTTGCGTTCTTCGTTATTATCCTTGCCGAGTTCTTTAGCAAGATAAAGGTAGTTCCAACAAATAAGGGTATTTTTGATTAGTCGACGACAGCCTTCCGCAATATCCTGATCTTCTTTTTCACCCTGAGTGAATGCGTGGTCATTACCCAACGAGATCGCCTTAGACAACTTATGTGATCCCTCCACTTTATTGAGTTGTTTTTCAATTGATTGTCTGAACTCAGGGTCATCCGCATACTTGGGGTCTAGGGAGCAATGGAACGTAAAACCCGGTTAAGCATCTTCATCATCAGGGTTACGTAATGGTCGCAACTCACCACGGGAAACTGCCTCTGGTATTGCGAAAGAGTAACGACCTAACAAATTTATATGTCGTTCATGAATAAAAGGTGACAACCGTGCAACATCACTATCCAGCACTTCATGACCTTCCTCTCGAAGCTGTGCTAAAACTGCATCCATATAGATCGTATTCCATAACACGATGATGTTAATCACCAAGCCAAGTGCGCCCAATTGATCTTCTTGTCCTTCTCTATAGCGTTGACGTAGTTCACCGCGTTTACCATGAAATACATCACGAGCTAAGCCGTGTCTACCCTCGGTACGATTTAATTGCAACAAAATAGCTCGACGATGATTTTCATCATCAATATAGCGCAGAGAGTGTAGTGTTTTTTCAATTCGACCAAATTCAGCTAGGGCCAAGGCTAGTTGAGTTGGTCGGTCTCCCACTTGCAAAGTACGCATGATACCAGCAGCAGGTACACGACCTAATTTGAGAGAACCAACCAATCGTAATATGTCGTCCCAATGCACTTCAACTCGTGTAAGGACTAGACGTTGTCGTGCGATGAAATTGAGTTCGCCATAATCTGCATGAGGATCAATGCGCCAAAAACGCGTGCCGCCGATGTCTGCTAAGCGAGGGCTGAAGCGATAACCCAGCAACCGAAAGAGTCCAAAGACAATATCGCTATATGCGCCTGTATCGGTCATAATTTTCGTTGGTTGCAGCTCAGTTTGTTGCTCCAATACAACTGCCAGCAAAATCAAGCTATCACGCAGAGTACCAGGCACTGTGATGGCGTTAAGCCCTGAACATTGATTGGACATCAAGTTGTACCAAGTAACACCTCGACCAAAGCCAAAATATTTTGGATTGGATCCGGCGTGAACCGTACGTACCGGTACAATAAAACGCATTCCATCCGCTGATGCTACTTCACCTCCACCCCAGATGCGAGCTAACGGAATTTGGTTCTGCGCAGCCACCAGGATCGCATTGGCGGCAACTAAGGTGTCATCACGAAGATAATTCTGATCAACCCAAGCTAAACGCTCACGCCGCAGCGCAGGAACGTCATATCGAATTAATGGCTCCGGCCCGGTATTGCATGCTTCGGCTAACAATACCGCACATAGACTTGTGTTTAGCTCCTGTGCCCGTGCAGTACGCTCAGTAAGGTGAGTAAATGCATCAGTAAAACCTGTACGTTTTGATATTTCTAGAAGTATCTCTGGCAAGTCCACCACAGGCAACCTGGTAGCTACTGATTTGCGTAGTTTTAGTAACGATTCTGGTTCTTCAAGTTTGTCTAATGGACTCAAAACCAGCTCTTTCTTACCATCCACGACCTCAAACCGGACATCAGTATTATTGGGCAGCCGCGCGGCAACTGCACGGTAAGTATGATCTAATTCAGCAGATAATGCAGCTAAGGTTGGCGCGGGGTCTGCCGACAGTTCTAGACTACGACAAATAATTGGGCGCGTAGTCTCCCATTCCTGGCCGGAGATTAATCCAGCACGCGGATCGGCATAGCGCCAGCTTGGACTGATAAACACGTCACGGCGGCGCAGTGCCTTCCGCAGCTCATCAAGTACACAGAACGTGTATGCTTTCGAATCAACACTGCCATCATCATGCAACACATAGTGTTGCCATGACTTAGTAATTACATCTCGTGGCGCTTGAGGTTCTGGTTTAACACGCAGCTCATGAATTCGTAGCCAGTCAAATCCTGCGGTTATAGATTCACCTGCTGGACTAGCGCCAAACTGAACGTGTCGTAATAAAGTCGGAAGAAATAAACGTAAGGTGCGGTAACGTGTTTCTAACACTCTATAGTACACATCATCAGGCGGTCGAACCAATGCATCGACACAAGCCAATGCTTGTTCTAGTATCTTATGTGGGGTACGTGTAAATACGATTTCACGTAGATCGCTATCCGCATTTTCGGAATCCAACAAAGTTCGGCAAGCCGTTGCTAATACGATAGCAGCTTTATCAAGATCTTTAATGCTACGTAGTCTTGCCTTTTTGTTAGCTTTAGCCGCATCGCTAAAAAACTCATGTAGCAGCATATCCAGTATTTCAACCACATCATCATATGCGATCGCTTCCAGACAGTGAATAAAGGCAACTAGAGTGGCCAGCCGACGCACGGCTGGTAAGCGGCTAATAGCGGTGACTTTGGCAGTACCTGCAAATCGTGCAAGTGAAGCAAGTCGACTAGGTGGGACACCAGTCGATGGTAGCCTGATGCCCAAATTGCGAACAGTTTGTAAGCGTTGAATGGCAAGCACCAATGAACGTCCGCTGACTCGCACAGGGCCAGATCGCAATTTATCAAGCCAGGAGCTACGGCCTTGTGGTGGTGTTGTAAGCAAGTCTTCCAGCTGAATTCGTTGCTCGCTTGTGATATTACACCCAAGTCGTTTCCATAGTCGATTCTCAACACGGATGCGCAAACGAGCCACAAAGCGTTCAAGAGATGTGCAGCCAGGCAAAAGTACTTTATGTGCAAGCATCCAGGTCGTGGCACGATCAAACAAAACACTCGATTGCTCGGTACCTGTCCAGCATAAGGCATAAAGCCACCTACTCATGCGGAAACTGGCAGTCGGGTTACTCCAATCACTGAAACCATATCGTAATCGTATTTCTGTTGTGTGTTCCCAGCGCTGATCAGCATCACGATAACAGAGCAATTGATCAGTAATTGGAATCTGTAATTGTCGAGCCAATGTTTGCAATACTGAGTCAGGTACATCCAAAGGATCTTCGAGGAAAGTACCGAGAAAACGGACGGTGGCCAGTTGTAGCGCAAAACCTAATCGGTTATGGTTACCTCGCTTAACACTGATCACCGCATGATCAGCGTCATCTAGATAAAAATAGCGCGTCAATTGATCCGCATTGGGATCGCCAATAAATAAACCATAGTTGGCGCGTTGTTCTGCTGTCAGAAATTGAACAGGCATCGGAAGGATATTTTTTAGTTATTGCCATTGTTGCACAAACGGATGTTTGTGCAACAATGGGATTCCACCTGAAATAAAGGCATTGCGTGTTGCGTGTTGCGTGTTGCGTAAATATATTGCATTATTGCATCCATTGGCAACAGGTTTTTGCAATTATGCTTATCGGTTATGCGCGGGTTTCAACTCAAGACCAGGACAATGCAGCTCAAATTACTGCACTCAAGTCTGCTGGATGTGAACTTATTTTTGAAGAGAAAATTAGTGGTGGTCGTTGGGATAGGCCTGAATTACATCGCTTGCTCGGACAACTACGCAAGGGCGATGTATTGGTAGTCTGGAAGCTAGATCGCTTATCTCGCTCTTTAAAAGATGTTCTGACTTTAATGGAAAAGATTCAACAGGCTACCGCTGGTTTTCAGAGCTTAACAGAAGCAATTGATACTACATCACCTGGAGGTCGTGTGATGATGCAGATAGTCGGATCATTTGCTGAATTCGAACGAGCTATGTTACGTGAACGTACACGGAATGGCTTGAATGCAGCTCGTAAAGAGGGTCGTATTGGTGGTCGTCGTCCCAAACTCAAGGTACACCAGGAACGAGAAATCATACATTTGGTGAGTTCAGGTGAGAAGACTGCTGCTGATGCCGCACGGCTTTTTAGTGTACACCCGGCAACGATTTCACGTTTACTTGCACGCAATAAGTAAAAAACTCAGAGTCCTTAACCGGGTTTTACGTTCCATTGCTCCCTAGACCCCATGAAGGCCCCCACAGGGACCGAGTGAATCTGCATCAATTCTTCATGTTTCGTTAATCGTCGAAGTCAATCTCTTCTTGACGACGCTCAGTTTCCTCTTGGTGCCGGATATATTGCCTCACTTTCTCTTCATCCAGCCCGATTGTACTTACGCAGTACCCCTTAGACCAAAAGTGAAGCCCCTTTGAAGTGCCGCGTCTTTTCACATAATCACGATGGATTCGTACTGTCGATTTCCCTTTCAGCCTTCCTATCGTGTACGCCACACTTAACTTTGGCAGGATACTACTTAAACACATGTGAGAATGTGGTCGGACACTGTGGGATCCTCACAAAATTCACTTTAAATACAAATAAATATGTATAAGTATTGATATGGGTAGTTTTTTGGATAGGCTC
>QIGT01000293.1 GCA_003230835.1 Gammaproteobacteria bacterium | reverse complement strand
TAGATTCCAACTCGTCTTCTTCGAACTCGTTACCTTCCCAAGCAACTCCTGCCGTGCCACGGAGCTTAGATTTTAACTGTGAGCCTTCCTTCGACAAAGTAGAGCCAACCAACTTAAAGATCGACGTTGCTGCACCGGGGGCACCACTGGATTGACTCTCGGCCATCACGCGTTGGGTTGTAAGGGCCAATGCTTGTTCTTGCATGACCTGTTTAAGAACATCGTTGCGAACACTTGGCTCGGCAATCTTTCCACTGTGGTCCTCACCTATGTAACGTTTTGCGATGGCAGCATAGGGGTTAAGGTTGGATGTTTTTTTCTTCGGTACTTTGCGGCTGGAGCCGTTGCGCTCGTATTGCAATAAACGCTTGCCGACGCTCCAACCTTTGTTTAGTTCTCCAATGAGATCCTCACGTTGGGCGATAGCGTTGTCGAAAAACGTTTCGCAAAAAGGCGATGATCCAGAAATTAGTTTGATCGGTTTGACCGTCACTCCTGCTTGGTCCATGGGTAAAAGTACAAAACTAATCCCTTCGTGTTTTGGCGCGGTGGAGTCTGTTCTAACTAGGGCGAACATCCAATTTGCGTGTTGTGCACCTGAAGTCCAGATTTTTTGGCCGTTGATGACAAATTGATCGCCGTCTAAGACAGCTTTGGTTTGCAAACTGGCTAAGTCCGAACCGGCGCCCGGTTCAGAATAACCCTGACACCACCGAGTTTCTCCAGTGACAATTTTGGGTAGATGGCGTTGCTTCTGCTCCTGCGTCCCCATCTCCAAAAGAGTGGGGCCAATCATAATCAGCCCCATACCTGTGGCGGGAGGGAGGGCTTTTATTCGCGCCATTTCTTCTTGTAAGATTTGCGCTTGAGTTTTGTCGAGCCCACCACCACCATACTCGGTAGGCCATGTCGGGGCTGTCCAGCCGCGCATAGCAGCAACGTCACGCCAAGTAATGGCGTCCTGCGTGCTGTAGATTTCGTGGGCATTTTCAAAATGGATGACACCCAGGCGCATGCTGGTTGGGCAGTTGTCTTCCAACCAGTCTCTAGTCTCTTGTCTAAATGTATCCTTACTCACGAGGGTACTCCAATAGAAGTAAACCAAGAATTATGCTCAATCCGAGCGCAGCTCGCTACCCGGGATTGACCCTGGGCTTTTGTAGATTCCTAGCTTAGGTTGTCTGCTAGAACATTAGCGCGAGACATAAACGCCTTTACTGCGATATGCAGGCGAGTGACTTTGTGCTGCAGGTCGATGGTTTCCGGTAGATAGGTTGGGGGATCACTGGCCAGGTTGCGAATTCGCAAACTGCAATCCAAGTTGTGGCAGATATAGTTGCCAATGATACGACGACCGTGGGAGCCTCCTACTTCGGCACTAAACATCGCCGTACCGCGCCCTCTGTAGACGTGATGGCACCAAGAGCACATCTGGCTTTTGGGTCGGTGACTTTGATTTAGGTAGCGGCGTAGGTACAGACCATGAACGCTCGCTTGATGCTTCGAGGTGTTGTAACTGTTGGTCGTCTTTAGAAAAGGCATCGCGACGAATCCTCGATGCCCACTGGGGTGAATCCAACCGAAGTAATCAAGCACAGCCCAATCCACGGATTCTAATTTAGGCGCCATATACTGCTGTTGCGTTAGGAAGGAAAACGCCGCGCGTAACGTGTCTGTGGAAAGGGCGTTCAAGAACTCTAGTCTGCGGCAATGCTGGGTCGTGCAGAAACCTGTTTATGCCATGCCCAAATATGGCTGTGTGCCTCATCTGGCTTAAGCCCTACCAATGCTGTGGCAAAATCAATGGTGACCACGGCTGTGATGTCGGCCAAGGTGAAACGCTCTCCGGCGATGAAAGGGCGGGTGGCAAGTTCTGTGTCCAAACGCTGGTAAAATGCATTCACTAATGCGTCGCTGCGCTCTTTGGCTGCAGCTATGGGCTCAACCATGCCCATTTTGGCAACGATGGGTCCATTCACCCAGGAAACCCCAACTTGGGATAACAATTCAAATTCGATTTGTCGGTGGTGCATGTCGATCAAACCAATTTCCACAGCATTTGTGCCTAACAAGTTGGGCTCTGGCTGAATAGCTTCGAGATATCGGCAAATTGATACAGATTCGCTGATGCAGGTGCCGTCATCGAGTTCCAACACCGGAATTTTCCCGCTTGGATTTTTTGCCATAAATTCGGCTGTTTTATGTTCTCGTTTGCGCATGTCTACATTGATGAGCTCCAGAGCAATGTCTTTCTCTGCGGCGAATATTTTCACTCTTCTGGGATTAGGGGCACCTAGATAGTCATATAGCTTCATTGTTGAACCTGCTTCATAAGTTGGAGTGTGTATCTTGCCAATAAACAGCGTTGCCAACAAACCCCGACTAGGTCATGGTGGATAGTTTATGTACTTGGAAAAAGCTATGAGTGAGATACCTGCAACAGGTCTGCAATTGAGATCAAAAGTCACCAGTGATGGGCAACTACAACTGTCTCTTGAAGAAGTGCCTGTGGTGGCACCGAAATCTAACGAAGTTGTCGTTCGCATTGAAGCTTCGCCTATTAACCCTTCGGACCTTGGTTTGTTATTAGGTTTGGCAGATGTATCCAGTGCGCAGCAAGGTGGAAGCGCTGATAGACCGTCGGTAACCGCGACCATTGCCGAGGGGTTGCTGAAGCATATGGGGGGGCGCATTGACGAATCTATGCCGGTGGGGAATGAAGGCGGCGGGGTTGTGGTGGCTGCGGGCGACGACGCTGATGCTCAAGCATTGTTGGGTAAAACTGTAGCAGCGCTCGGTGGCGCAATGTATAGCCAATACCGAACCTTAAAAGTGCATCAATGCCTGGCTATGAATGAAGGTGTTGAGCCGAGAGAAAGTGCATCTTGTTTTGTTAATCCATTAACTGCTTTGGGTATGGTCGAAACCATGCGCATGGAAAGCTACAGTGCGCTGATACACACTGCAGCGGCTTCGAATTTAGGCCAGATGTTACAAAAAATATGCGTCAATGAAGAAGTGTCGTTGGTGAACGTGGTTAGAAAACCGCAACAAGCCCAGCTTTTAAAGAGTATCGGTGCTCAGTATGTTTGCGACTCGAGCCAGCCCACCTTTGCTAAAGATCTGTCGGACGCTATCGCTGCAACAGGCGCCTATCTGGCGTTTGACGCCACCGGCGGCGGCGAGTTGGCGGGTCAGATTTTAACCTCTATGGAGGTCGCTGCGAATGCGACCGCGGCAGAATACAGTCGTTATGGTTCAAGCCAGCACAAGCAGGTGTATATTTATGGGGGCTTAGATCGCTCGCCGACGTTGCTGCGCCGTAATTACGGTATGGCTTGGGGTGTAGGCGGTTGGTTGCTGACGCCATTTTTGCAAAAAATTGGGCGGCAGCGTGGCGAAGAGCTAAGACAAAAGGTGGCAGATGAGGTGCGTACAACGTTTGCCAGTAGCTATGTCGCTGAAATCTCACTGGCCCAAGCGCTTCAGTTAGACAACCTTCAGGCATATGCTAAACAAGCCACCGGACTGAAATATCTGATCAATCCGAATGCCTGATAGCTGGACTATCTAATCTGCCATCGTGGAGGGAAACATGCGAGTTTTGATAATTGGGGTTTGGTTTTCTTTGCTGGCTGCGTGTGGGCAGTCTGCGCAAGAAAATTCAGCCGAACAGCGTACTGTGGATGTGCCAGACAAAGCTACCCTGGCTACTGCAGCGCGCGGCCAGGAACAAGCCGAGAATATTGCGTCAAACAAATTACGCAACGCCTATTTTGGTGATACACACATTCATACGGTGCTTTCGTTTGATGCGTACATCATGGGTACGCGACGCACACCAGATGATGCCTATGAATTTGCCAAAGGTGCCGTCATCGAACATGCGTCTGGATTTCAGATGCAGATGAAAAAGCCACTGGATTTTCTAGCGGTGTCTGATCACGCTTTTTATCTTGGCATGATGCGTGAGATGGCGGTTGCGTCAGGACCGCATGGTGAGCACGAGCTTTCGTCAGTTGTGCGGGGTGCGACGTCTGCTGCAGGATCTGCAACGGCATTCCAGGCAGTTATTGGATATTTGGTCAGTGGCCAGGCGGGTGGGGCAGATGACCCACTAGATGATCAGAACGTGATGCGCAGTGCTTGGCAGGAAATTATCGAAGCAGCCCAGCGCCATAATAACCCAGGAACATTTACGACCTTTATTGGCTATGAGTACACTACTTCTGGTCCGGAATTTCAAAATTTACACAGGAACGTCTTGTTTGCGGGGCGCAACGTACCAGCCCAGCCCTTCAGTCGATTTGACTCTCCCAATCCAGAGCATTTGTGGGATTGGATGGATGCTAATCGTGAAGAAGGCATAGAGTCGCTGGCAATACCACACAACTCCAATGGTTCAGACGGCTGGATGTTTGAAGACCACTACTTCTCAAGCGACAAGCCAATAGACGCTATTTATGCCGAACAAAGAATGCGCAATGAACCACTGGTGGAAAACAGCCAGGTAAAGGGCACTTCTGATACTCATCCGTTGCTCTCGCCTAATGATGAATGGGCCGACTACGACATCATGCCGGTGAGAATAGCCAGCAACCTACCCTCGCGGCCAGACGGCAGCTATGTGCGCCAAGCGTATTTAAACCGATTGCTGATGGAAGCTGAGCAAGGTTTTAATCCCTACAAGTTTGGTGTAATCGGCTCATCTGATACCCACAACGCGGCAGGGTCATTTGA
>QIGT01000534.1 GCA_003230835.1 Gammaproteobacteria bacterium | reverse complement strand
GAGCCCTTCGCAACAGTGAATTTCGCTGGCGTAAAGCTTGTGCGTAATTTCTGGCCAAAGCCGGGTAACTTTGTTCCACGTGGAACAGACCCCAGTCCAAAGCGCGACGGCGCTCGCTGGGGCCACCGAAAATCAGCTCTGACGCATCGGGTAAAAGTAATTGTACCGGTATCTCCGCTGCGATCTCGGCGATGCGGCGGACTGAGTCAACCCCTCTCTTCAGCTGCACATCCCCATTGCGTTCGCGCTGCAACGCTAGGGTCATGCCTTTATCTAGATGCACGCGAACCATCAAGGCAGATTGGCCATGCGCCACCAATGAGGATGGGCCGCCACTGCGAAAAGAACGACCAGTGGCCAGCAGATGCACCGCTTCGAGCAAGGCGGTCTTACCCGCACCATTAGGACCTCGAAAGAGATTAGCATCAGGCGCCAAGGTTAAATCGACAGCGTCTAACACTCGCAGGCCTTGGATCTGGAGGCGTAAAATCTGCATTAACCAACTAGGGTCCGGCTCGGTCTCTCTCTCAAGCGCGTTGCATTAGAACTAGAGACGCATAGGCATAACTACAAATACGGCATCTTCAGCACCCTCGCCCTCTATTAGCGCGCTACTGTTTGCATCCGTAAACGCAACGCGGACAGTCTCTGTATTCAGCACCGAGAGAATGTCTTGCAGGTAGCCCACGTTAAAACCTATTTCGATTCGTTCACCCGAGTACTCAACCGGCAGGGTTTCTTCTGCTTCTTCCTGCTCAGGGTTGTTGGCCTGAATAGTCAACTCGTCTTTGTCGAGCAATAGGCGAACACCCCGATACTTTTCGTTCGACAGGATCGACGCTCGGTGAAACGCGTGCTTGAGCGCCAGCCGATCACCCAGCAGTATCTGATCAGGATTGGCTGGAATAACTTTCTTATAGTCAGGAAATTTACCATCTACAAGTTTGGTAGTAAGCGCATACTCTCCTTGTTCGGCCCGCAGGTGGCCCTTTCCGATCGAAAGACGCACCAGCTCGTTGCTGTCAGAGATAAGTCGTGCAAGCTCAGCTACGCCCTTGCGGGGCACAATGGCGCTGATAGATGCCGTGCCTTGCTGTGCTCGATTAAGACTGCACATGGCTAACCGGTGGCCATCAGTGGCAACCGTCCGCACACCCTCGGCATCAACCTCCAACAGCATACCGTTAAGAAAGTAGCGCACATCTTGCTGCGCCATCGAGAACCCAACCTGATCGATCAGGCGTTTCAGGTGCGGCTGTTGCGCATCAAATTCAACCAGGGCATCGCCGCCCTCTACGCTCGGAAAATCTGCCGCGGGTAAGGTAGCAAGCGTAAACCGGCTGCGCCCCGATCGAACCACCGCTTTGGCCCCATCTACCTCGATGCTGACCTCTGCCCCTTCAGGTAACGAACGCCAGATGTCCATGAGCTTGCGCGCCGGCAGTGTTGCCCGGCCAGCCTGTTTTATCTGCAACTCGGAAGTGATGCGTACCTGTACTTCGACCTCTAAGTCGGTGCCAGTCAGCGACAGAGTTTCGCCTTCGGCAACCACCAACAAGTTGGCCAGCACGGGCAGGGTCTGACGCCGCTCGACCACGCCGGATGCCAGCTGCAAGCCCTTTAACAAAGCCTCGCGATTGGTTTTCAATTTCATAGATCAGCCCTGCTTTACTAGTTTTGCATGGTCCGGCAGGCCGCGACTAATGCCTGTGACCGGGCTAGTATAAAGAGAAGCAGCCTTGGGCGTGAAGGTTAGGAGCCGTGAAGGTTAGGTGGGTCGGTAATAATCCAGGCTAACCCGTGAGCAATCGGGTTAGATTGCGATAGTCTTCCGCAATATCCGGGGTTCGCTCCTTGAGCTCCGCAATCCGCCGGCAAGCATGTAACACGGTGGTGTGATCTCGCCCACCAAAGGCATCGCCGATTTCCGGCAGAGAATGATTTGTTAAGTCCTTGGCAAGACACATGGCCATTTGCCGCGGTCGCGCAACCGTCCGGGTGCGTGCTTTTGATAACATGTCGGCGTGCTTTATTTTGTAGTACTCGGCAACTACGCGCTGGATGTTGTGAATGCTGATCAGTCTCTCAGAGACAGCAAATAGATCCCGTAACGCAATCTTGACCTGCTCTATCGTGATGAGTTTACCCGTAAAGCTCGCATTGGCCTCCACCCGCCGCAATGCGCCTTCTAATTCACGAACATTGGAACGAACACGCTCCGCAATATAGAACGCAACATCCTGGTCCATCACCACGCCATCGAGTTCCGCCTTTTTCATCAGAATCGCCACGCGCGTTTCCAAATCGGGTTGGCCGACCTCAATAGTCAATCCCCACACGAACCTCGACTTAAGCCGCTCCTCGAGCCCGTCGATTTCACGCGGATAATGATCGCAAGTAAGCACCATTTGTTTGCTCTTCTCTAGCAGCGCGTTGAAAACGTGGAAGAACTCTTCTTGAGACCTTAACTTGTTAGCAAAGAACTGAATGTCATCGATGAGCAACACATCTATGGCTTTGTAATAATCGACAAACCTCTGCATGGTCCCTGTCTGCAGGGCCCGCACCATGTCTTGCACAAAGCGCTGCGAATGCAGGTAGACCACCCGTGCCTGAGGCGTCCGTGCCAGAATCTCATTGCCCACCGCTGTCATGAGATGTGTCTTACCTAGACCAACACCGCCATAGAGCAACAGCGGGTTATAACTCTGACCTGCGTTGTTTGCCGCACGAAAGGCCGCTGCGCGAGCAAGTTCGTTCGACTCACCTTCAACAAAATTGCTGAAGGTATAACCTCGATTCAACATCGTCTCGTGGTGGCGCGGTGCACGGTGCGGTGTAGGTGAATCTGTATCGGTTTCTGTATCTTCGGTTGGCTCTGGCAAGCTGCCAACGGTCAGTTGCACAGCCATTGAACGATCGGGTTCGGCCAGATTTGCCATCATGTTGTTTATTTTTGCCAAATAAGCTTGCCCAACCTGCTCTTCGACATACCGATTAGGCGCAAAAATTGTTAGGTGCGATTCTTCCTGTCTGACTTGCAAAGGTCGTATCCAGGTGTTGAATTCATCGGTTGATAGCTCGTCATGCAGTTGATCCAGGCACTGCTGCCAAAGCGCACGTTCCACTTAACGATTTCCCCCACGGAAGAGATAAGTTTGTTTGTCTTGCCCTGAGTGCGGTCGTTGGCAGTCAGGTTGCAATATTTTTTTCGGTAACATCTCTGGTTGTTAGATGGCCGACGTCAAAGCAATCGAATTTGGTTTATTCTGGTCGTTGTTGGTGTTCTTTTTTTGTCCGATTTGCCCAACTCTTGAGGATTCATTCTAATCGGCTTTGTCGCGTAATAGCTACGCGAAGACGTCAAAAATAACAGCCTAACCCACTACAAATTTTCCAACTCCTACAAATTCAGTGAGTTAGGCCAAATTTTATTTTTCGGAATAAAAACGCCTCTAAAAACACCCTGTAGATAACCTGTGGGTAATTTGCATGAAGTTTGTGCATACTTTGTGCGTAATCATCGCCTGTGCGTAAACACCACAACAGCGCACAAGCCCGGACAGCTTCTGCAGGGCTTTCACACAGCCTCTGATGGGTCATTAACTCACATCAGAACAAGCGCTTGGATTACTTATTCACAGGCAAATTGCCCCTCAACAAGTAACTAACAACAAGAATTAATAAAAAAAATTTCTATTAATATGTCCGTCAATCGGTAGAGTTTGACAGACGCTGGGGTCATACATACAATTCCGCCCCCGCAGGGATTCTGAAGAAGATGAAAAGAACCTTTCAACCCAGCAATATCAAACGCAAGCGCACCCACGGCTTTCGGGCTCGCATGGCAACCAAGGGTGGTCGTCGGGTAATCAATGCGCGTCGCGCGAAAGGCCGCAAACGCCTCTCAGTCTGAGCTTAACCGGGCCATTGTGAGTCCAGCCATCACTTCCATTTCTCACACTAGCGCTGGTTTATATCTCACTCATATAGAGGCCTGCGAAACACTATTGGGCGCAACCCGTTGAGGGGCACCAGAAAATTTTCCCCAGAACAACGGTTGCGCAATAAGCCAGAATTTGACCGGGTATTGCGCCATTCGACACTCAAGCTGCGGGTGGGTTGTTTACAGGCGTTACTGACCCCAAACGATAGGTGTGAGCCAAGACTTGGTCTTATCATTGCGAAGCGGCATCTACGCCTCGCCGTCCAACGTAATCGGGTAAAACGTTTAATAAGAGAGATGTTTCGATGTTGTGCAGTTAAATTGCCTAGATTCGATATAGTTATACGTTTAGCGCATCCGCCCGACTTAGAACTTTTAGGTGGCGAAATAGGTCAGTTGTTCGGCAAAATGCTACAGCTCAAAAATGAGCGCCCCCCTACTCAGTAAGCAGTCTTGAAATGAAGTTGCCCAGCCACTTACGCCCCGCAGCATTTCTCACCTTTGTGAGCTATACCATTAAGGCTGGCTGCCTGGGCTTGTTGAGAATTTACCGGTTGTACATAAGTCCATTGCTGGTACCACGCTGTAGGTTTTATCCGAGCTGTTCCAGTTACGCGCAACAAAGCATCGGCCGGTATGGGGTTGTGCGTGGTGGTTACCTGAGTCTGCATCGACTGCTGCGCTGCGGGCCGTGGCATCCGGGAGGGATTGACGAGGTTCCGCAGATGCCCACAGCGGAGTCGCCTGCCTCGGTAAATAGGCAAGGGGCATGATCTCAACTGAAATTCAGCGCATTATTC
>QIGT01000238.1 GCA_003230835.1 Gammaproteobacteria bacterium | reverse complement strand
AAGAATTTGATTATTGGGTTGTCAATGCAGAAGGGCGTCAGGATCGTGCCGTGCGAGAGATGTTAAGTATCATCGAAGCGGCACACTGCCGCGTAAAACAAAAAATAATCGTGCTGTAAATAAAAAGCGGGTTGGCTACCATAGCCAACCCGCTCTCTTTTTACCTTACTAGCAGCTTAATGTGAACGCTGCCTGATAGGAGCTATTATTCAGCACCGTTGCTAATTTCACCGCTGAAGCAGGAAATAGCTGTGCCTTCAAACAGATCAGATGTCATCTCAGCACAGTTCGTCCAGTCACCTGGGATTGTGCCAAAGGCGCTAAACGTAACTACGTGTGTCTCACCAGGCAAACCTGGGATAGAGAACACGTCAACTTCGTAGTCGCCAGCTGGGAAGGATGGTGCTGGCGCATCACCTGCGCCATCGAAGTAAACTTGACCACCTGTGTTGCCAAATTTATTCTCAGCGCCAACCGTTAAGAAGCCACCGTCGCCGTCAGAAATTCCTTCGCCATAAACGAAGCTAATATCTTCAGTACCGTTGATGCCAATCCAAACTTGGAATGTGTTTGCTTCGCCATCACTCCAGTTGGGGACAGCTTCCCACTCAACAACAATCCAAGAATTAGTGCCGTCACCTAGAACATTAACCAGAACACGACCACCTGCGCTTGGGTTCAAGTCTGTCCAGAACGGAGCCAGAATGTTGTTTGGAATACTGTCGCTGGGGATTGGCTGGTTGATGAAGTCAACATCTGCACCAGTGCCGCCGCCAACAACAATGTAACCATTAGAAACCACACCAATGGTGCTATAGGTTTCGCCAGCATACTCAAAGGACGGTACACCTACATTTCCAATGCTCTCATCAGTCGCACCTAAGTCTAGGTTGCCACCAAAGGCAGCAAGGCCCAAGTAACCAGCGGGGGAAGCCGTTGGGTCAACAGCTGCATCTACAATTGCAGGAGCCGCACCAAACAGCGTGCCGCTTGTGCTCAGGGAGCGCGAGCTTGTTTGCGTAGCGCCATCAACGCTGCCATTAACCAGACGCAAACGACGTGGTAACATGTCGCTCATGTCAAAGTTGGCTTCGTCAAAGCTTGTGTTTGTAATCGTGATGGTACATTCTGTGGCTTCGCCAGGAGCGAGGCTTGCAGAATCACAAGTTTTGTCGATGGTGACAGGTGCTTGTTCACGTACAATAGTGATGGGGAAGCGTAAAGCATGGTCGCCATGCGTCAAGTGCATAACAGCCATAGCTGTTTCACCTAAAGCAACGCCACTTGCATCAACATTAATGCTGATTGTTGCATCGCGTCCTGCGCGGACACCGACAACAGCAGGTACGTTTACAATCAAACCATCATCGGCTTCAACTGTTACATACCACCAAGCGTCATAACCGACTTCGCTTTGCAGCGTACGTTCTACGGTCATCTCACCAGGCATGCTGGGGATGTACAGGCTGGGATAGTTGGCGTTCCACAAATTGTCTTCGTATGCGAAGAAGTTTGCGGTGGTGTCTGAGATGCTCAGACCTGGGTCGCCAGCAACGTTCAGGTCAACACGACCAGAACCTGCATCAAAGTTGTCAACAGGGGTTACGCCATCTTCTTTAACGAGGCCGTCAACTGTCGCCGTCATCATCAAAGCTGATTTGATTTGACCAGCTGTCCAGTCTGGATGCAAAGCGCGAAGCAATGCAGCAGAACCAGCAACGTGTGGAGCGGACATGGATGTACCGCTAATGAGTTGATAGAGGCCAGGCTGTCCTAAAACCTGTGCTGGGTAAGGTGTATCGCCAGCAAGGATGTTAACACCAGGAGCCGTAATGTCTGGTTTGCTAACGCCTAACGTTTGACCAGCACCACCACGGGAGCTGAAGGCAGCCATCACATCACCTTGAACGGTGGCTTTAACACCACCACTCAGCGTACCCATGACATCACTATTGTTAGCCATGAAGTCTAACAAATCGATACCAGCGTCATCTTGAATGTGGATGCCAGGAACCCAATGGGTATCCGTAGCCAAGCTTTGCAGGGCAGGATTGTACAGAACGAAACCACCTGCACCACCTTCAGCTACATTAAAGCTTTTGGTGACGCGGGCAATAACGCCACGCTTACAGACAACGATTTCGCCGTTAAAAGTGCCGGCCGGGAATGGTTGGTTACACATGCCTTTTTCAGCATCAGCATCATCTAAACCGTCAAAGTCAGCGGCTAAAACAACTGGAGCAGGTCCATAACCGGATGTAATGGAAACACCATCAAGGGTCAAGGATTCGCCACCAGATTCAACAACTAGGTCAGCAATATAGCCACGGTCGTGGGTGCTAGCAGCAATGGTTGCAACCCAAGGGCTACGTCCAGCAACTGTGTCTGCACCTGGACCACTGTTGCCAGCGGACTTGGAAACAAAAATACCATTTTCGTAAGCAGTTGAGAAAGCCAAAGAAACGGCGTCATTATATGGATCGCCGCCACCACTGATGGAGTAGTTGATTACATCAACTTCGTCAATGATTGCTTGCTCAACAGCGGCAACGAGGTCACTGGTAAAGCCACCACCAACACCCAAAGCTTTGTAAGCAATGATTTGAGCGCGTGGAGCTACACCACTGATGATGCCAAAGTCACTGCCCAAAACGGTGGCGGTAACGTTGCTGTTACCGGCGGCGGTTGAGGCAGTGTGGGAACCATGACCATCGTCATCACGAGCAGAGGTGAATTCGGTGTCAAGTAAACCAATGTTGGCCTCGAATGTCGCCATGAAGCGATAAGCACCGATGAGTTTGTTGTTACATTGGAAGTCTAAACCGAGGTCGGAGCCGTCTCCACGGGTGCTGCCCAAATCACAAGCATACGTTCCGGAAGGTGGCGCGTAAGCATTGCCATTGGGGTCTGGATCAGAAAAAGAAGGATTCTCAGGCCAAATACCAGTGTCAATGACACCAATAATGACGCCTTCACCTGCATTTTCTTGGCCGCCTAAAGTGTCCCAGAGGGCTGGCGCACCGATCCATTGTGGCCCAGCATCTGTATCGAGTTCTTGGAACTCATCGAGGTAGATACCGGTTACGCCGGAAATGGAGGCAATTGCGGCTAGATTTGAGCCAGCAACACGAGCCAAAGCAACACCTTTGAATACGCGATTATATTCATAAGTTAAATCGCCATAAGCACCGAGTGCAGCAGCATCGATGGATTCATCGATGGTGATAATAAGATTTACTTCTTCCAGATCGCCAATTTCGGCTTTACCAGCTGTAGGTGCAGCTTTATCGGTGGTGAAACTGGAGTCTAAAGTAGCACCGCTTGCGGCGGTGAAACCACCGTCCTGAGCAAGGCCAAGGGAGGCCGAGGAAAGAACTAGGACGAGAGTTAACAGTACTAAAAATAGTAAGGTTAACACGCTCTTTTTAGGGTTTTTCTTAAACATCTGTTCTCCTGTGTTAAATAATATAGTGTAAGGTTGAATGTTTTCTGCGAATGAAATCTTTCGATCTCACTTTTACTAAAAGCTATCTATAAATTAAATCACCTCCTCTTGCTAAAGATTTTCATTTTATTGGTGGGTGCACGACCTGAAGTTTTGCTATCAGGTTAAAGGCCAATCTGTTTCATTTATGGGAAAACATGATGAATGATTCAACGAGGCAACTTAGTTTTCCGGTAAATGTTATGTTGTAGGGTCAAATAGACCCGATTCAGCGGTCTGTGTGGGGAGCACCTTCCATAAATTGATCGATGTTGTTTGCGTACTTTGCCAGTTTATACTCCGGGAATTTATTTTATTTCTTTGCTTTTTTGCAATAATTACTTGCATTTATTTGTGTTTTTCAGATGTGATGGGGTGACTCTTCGTCTATTTTTCTTCTCGCATTTTCGGCTTTTCAATTAACGTAAAATTTACGCAGTATTAGACTGGTTTAACATATCCAGAGCAGATTACATTTATACTTACGAAAAAGTTTCTGGTACAGTAGCTTGGCGAACGTCTAACGATTAGATTCTTATCTAATGGTAATCTTTATGCTGCTTTTTGACAATATTTTTTATGCAGCACACATTTGGCTTTCATTTTGTATTTTATTTTGCAGATGGATAGTGGATTTTTAGTATAAAAGCAGGAACGGCCGTGTTATAATCAACGCTTTTCACGACAAGAGTCTGAGTTAGCATATGCAACGATTTCAAAATTGGCAATTTGATGCGCTTTCCTTTCTTATAGGATTGCTTTTTGGGTTGGGTGTAGCGGTTGTTTTTTTACGTTTGTTACCGCTGCTGCGCCGCACGACTGCAAAGATGACGGGATGGATACGGCAGCGGGTGACTTATTTGCGTTCCGGCGTGGCGGTACGTTTTCGGGCGGAAACGGCCGTTTATGCCAACGCCTATCACCTATTATCTCAAACCACACAGCTTGACGCCCTGTTTGTCGCCCCACGACTGCTGGCGCCATTGGATGACCCTTCCTTATTACCAGAAGACCGAGGGGCAACCGCTTTAACCTATTTGTGGCCGGAGTGGGCGCGGGGCGTTGGGCTACCCATGCCGCCGACGATGAGCGTGAATCAACTGTTGCAAAACGGCCGTCGCGTGATTGTTGCGGCGGAGCCAGGCATGGGGAAGACAACGTTGATGGCACATTTGGCACATCGTTGTGCCACAGCAACTGCTGAAGGGCGTGATGCGCATTTGTTGAATCGTTTGCCCGTGCTGCTGCATGTTGCTGAGTTGGGGCTGACG
>QIGT01000156.1 GCA_003230835.1 Gammaproteobacteria bacterium | reverse complement strand
CCGCCTACTACTCCACCCTCAACGGTCGTTCTATGTGAACAGGTAATTGCATGGTATGCGAAAGCCATTCAGCTAGGTTCAGCAAGAGATATAGAAGTCAGCGTGCACGCCGTTGTGATCAAAAATATGGCGAATGCGTTACTTGAGCTGGGTAGGCTGCTTGAATCTGCGCAAACACTAGAGTGTGCTGCCGCAATCGAAAACCTAAATTTCAGGTTCGCACTCCAAGGCCAAACATTAGATCGCGTACTCGCGGCTTACCTGAGAATCGAATTGGGCGATGTTGCGACCGGCACTGCCACCATTGAAGAAGTTCGCACGATACTTGCCAACATACTGGAAACCCCTGCTGCGTGGCCTTATCACTATGCGAATGCCGCGCGTTTGTGTGCGGAAGCGCTGTTAGGGGAGTGACCTTCGGATAGCGTCGAGGTGGCGGGTGAAATGGGGTTTGACAGCGGCGGGTCGGATAAGGAAAATCGCCGTCCCGCGTGCAAGGCGTGGGTTATTAGTATGGCTAGGTAGCTCAGCTGGTTAGAGCACAGCATTCATAATGCTGGGGTCGGGAGTTCAAGTCTCCCCCTAGCTACCAATGAAATCAGATAGTTAGCTTTGCTCTCCAAGTTACACCCGAAACGACGGAGACAAGCTTTCTTGTTGCGCGCGATTCATGCCGACTTTTGCGGCTTCGGACCTCCATTCGCCAACAGCCTGCAGCACTTCGTCCTTAATTTCGTCGGCTCTATTGGTGCTTATGCGAAAAAATTCGATGACCTCAAGAGCTAAGTCATAGTCGAGACGGTTGTCATTATCAGTAATAAAGAGTTTAAGTCCGCGACCTTCAGGTTGTGGATTAATGTCAAATGCAGGCGATAAAGTCCAGCCATCATGAACGAAAATAAAACCGTGATTTCTCAAGTGGTCGTCAGTATTTGATACTGCAATGTTGAATACTATTCTTCGCCAAAGCTGTTCCAAATCTTCGGCTGTGTTACTGCCGTGATGGGTAAGAAATTCGGCTATCTCTAGATAGCTTGCATCCGTTTCTCCATCGTCATACCCCAGTTGTGTCATTGCAGATGTGAAGTGCAGTCGTTGGCTTGATTTTCGATCAAAGCGGCGAGTTAAGAATGTATGATGTTCGTGGTTGAAACGTTCGATGCGGCACTGCGACATTTTTATACCCGCGCCTAATGCAAGTCGGTGAACAATGTACTCCCAGGCACCAACGTCAATGTCGTCTTGTTTGCTCGGAAACTTCGCTATCCACAAACTATTTGATTCGTCCATTACACATGCTTTTGGGCGGGCTCCGCCCAGCGAGGACCCTGGAGAGACCAACATGTTTAACCAATTTCTGTACTCTGGGTCACTGGGGTCGCCCTCTGTTTCGACTTGTCCGGCGGCAAACTCAAGATCGCGAATGCGAGCTAGGGGTGGTGTGGCCAGTGTTTTATCGTCGGCAAGAAATGGTCCGTCGATTGTCTTTTTAAATCTTAGTGCGCCCATCCGGTAAGCGTCGTGTACACCAAGTAGGAAGTCGCTTTCTAGAAGAGTGTTAGGTCGGCGATTTTCTTTATGGGCTCTAACTGCTTCTCGACGTTTCATTAATAAACGCCCCCATCGGTCAGGACACGAGTCGAGAAATACACGAAAATTGTTGTCGTTGTCTGGAAACTGCTCGCCACTATAGAGGCCGAGCGCAGGATCAAGCTGCTGAGCTCTTTCGGATCGCAACCATGCTTCGTTGTAGGAAAAACTAAAGTTCTCCCTCGCTCGGATTTTGGAGGTACGAAGGGTACCCACGGGAGTAGGGTTGGGCAGCCCTTGCCAGTCTGCGAACACTAAGATTTCGTCGTTCACTTTCGACCACCCATGGCTTTGATGTCTTGCAGCTTGCGACCTAACTCATCGTCCTTCGCAACGAGCGCTAGGTCTTCAACCAACCCAACTACGTTCAAAATGGCAGCATAGTGGCCAATTGAGACCCCCGGGTCGCCCTTAGTAATACGTCTTATCGTTAGTCGACTAAGTCCCGTTCGTTCGGACAACAAGGTTTGAGTGTATCCGCGGCGTTTGCTGGCGAGCAGGATATGTTCCCCTAGCTGCATGAGAGCTTTTTGAGCTTTCGGAAATACAACAGCTTTACGTCGATCTGCTTGGTTTGTGGTCACTATTTCTATCGAGCTCCTAAGATATGGATACTATAGTGCCCAGGCACTCATAATTCAAGAATATGGACACTATTACTCTCATAAATATGATATTTGATAAATATATGATCCAAAAGACCTTTCGATGCGTAGATTGAACATTCGACTCCTCTAAAAGAAAAGCCCGCACCCCTGGGGCTAGAGAGAAAGGCGGTTTTCTGACGTGTAGAGCTTGGGTTCGTTCTTTCAACCTCATCGAGCTTGAGCAAAAAGCGGTACTCTACTAACAAATGTAAAGTTTAAACTGTTGAGCCAGTAAAGGTCGCCGCAAGTATCTCGCCTAGGCGTCACTTGTTCACTGCGCGGATGCACCATTGTTGGCTGTCATTTGTCAAAACAGGGAAACCTAGTTGTCCGAGTGCTCCCGATTGGCCAGCCTATAAAAGAGACTCAGATAAGTTGATGCAGCTGAACCTTGAACCGACAGTAGTTTCTGGGTTTCGTGCGCGACAGCTGGATGCGCAGGAAATGCATAGATCTCACTACTTCGAACAGGCGAAAGAGAATGTCCATCGGTTGTTGGTCGAGGGGATTTAACAAGTTATTCGTAGTTGGTTGCAGTACTCAGCTCCCACAACCCTATCCGGTATGCTGGCTAAAGAGGCACGAATGCTCGCCGTCAGATCAGTTAGAGAAATCCGCCAACTCCAAACCCCACAGGTACAAGTCTATTTGTTCTTCGAGCCTGCCCGGGTATGCCAATGCGACAGTTTGATGTGACAGCGTTAGCGATGGAGAATATTGATCTTTAGACAGCCTGAGTCGCGGGAGGCTTGCGGTGTGCAGAAACCAGACTATAAACATCGCTTATGGTTCTAGTAATTTTGACCTACTAGGCAAAGTGAGCCATGCAACCAAGAATCAGCATGATTACACTGGGCGTTACTGACATCGTCAGATCAATCGCCTTCTATGAACAACTCTGGTTACTTCAAACATCCGGACGGACACCTTTGGGAGATTGCATATAATCCATTTCAGTGGATTGGTCCCCAGGATGATCCAGAGAGATTAGGGCTGATGGTTGCCGTTTGCTGATGGTTTTTAGCTGTACGAACCAACGCCTCAACCAAGAGCCGGAAACCCAAAAGGCTGAGCAACAGTGTGGCAATTGGCACCACTAGAAAAAGTACTAAACACACGATTAAGGCTTTCATCTAAGCCTCCTGTCTGCGACTTCGAATGAATAGTGTAGCAGCGAAGTAGAAGCTTGAAGTAAGCGGATTGTAGTGGTTTATTCCCGTTCGGTTACATCCAGTTTTGCTTTATCCATTTAACTGTTTTGTTGATATCAGCTGCAATGCCTACCTTTTCCATCTGTTTTATACGTTTATAGTCGTCGATTTTGTAGTTCTTGTTTAGCGGCGGTGACAGCCGATGGTAGTGGTCGCCCAACAATTGTTGGCATTGATAATCTGCAATGCCGGCGACGCCATCCATCATTAAAGACAGTAGCGGCTTGGCCCATTGCGCATAGCCCCAATCGTTGACCATTCTGGGTATGTATTCGGTAACTTTGCCGGTGCCTAGTGATAACAAGCGTATGTCCTGCAATGCAGGGGTGGGGTTGTATTTTTTCTCTTGAGACTGCGCCAATGCACACATAGATGGGTTGTTGGCATACACGCCGCCGTCTATGTAGCCATCTACCGATGGGAAAAATGTAGGCGCTGCACTGGTGTACAAGCCAACATTGACGACACTTTCAACCCGATCATTGTCACCACCTACAAAGTTGTGAAACAATTTTGGTTTCCAGGCTCTCGACTTTGCTGTCTGCGATGTGTTCTCAAGATCAAATGAAGGTATGAGCACACGCTTTTTTAAAGCCCCTAACTTGGTGGCACCAAACATGCGTACAAGCTCTTTCTTAAGGCCGCGAGTTTTGTAGTCTGCACCGAATAATTTGCCGACATCTTTGATGTTGTCGAAAAACGAATCATCAAAAATGTTGTCACCACGCTGTAGATACAGGTTGTGAATGTCTTCTAACGGGGTTTTGTTAGCAATGCCTAGTGCGATGAGCCCGCCTGTAGATGTCCCGACGACCAGGTCGATATTGTCTAAGAAGGCTTCGCAGCCTGGTTCACCGACAATGCGTTTGAGTATTGCGGTGGTAATTACTCCGCGTAGACCGCCGCCATCTAGGGTGAGTATTCGGTAGATTGACATGGTTAGATCTCCGTATGAGCTAGCCTCATAACCTAGCTCATCCGATGAAGCGCGCAGATCTTATTGCCAGATGGATCGCGCAGGTATGCCAAATAAATATTGCCAAACGGGCCTTCGCGGACACCTGGAGGATCTTCACAGGTAACCCCGCCATTGGCTATTCCCGCCGCATGCCACGCATCTGCTGCGGATGAATCACTGGCTTCGAAGCCGATGGTACTGCCGTTGCCATTGCAAGCCGACTCGCCATCGATCGGTTTGGTGATTGCGAATATGCCGGTTTTTGTTACATAGAAACAACGGCCTTTGTCATCGATGGTGCCTGGTTTGTAACCCATGGCGCCTAACGCAGCGTCATAGAAGGTCTTCGATTCTGCTACATC
>QIGT01000154.1 GCA_003230835.1 Gammaproteobacteria bacterium | reverse complement strand
TTCGGAGATGATAAAGCCACTGCCTAAAGATCGAGCTGGCCGCACACTCGGACCACCGCGACGATTGGGGGGACCAAAAAACCGGAAAAATTCTTCAAGCTCGTCGCTGCGCGGTCGCGATCGCCGTTGATTTTTAGGCACTTCTCCTACAGTACTGATGTTAACCACCGCCGGTGCATTTTGTTCCACCAGCTCAGTAAAATCTGGCAGACCTCGCGCAAAGGCGGAATTGATATTGCCACTGCTAATGAGCAACACAGTGAGCAACACAATGGGCAGGGTTAAAAGTCGTACTTTCATGGTCATTCCTATCACTGAATCTATTTCGTTAACTGAATTTTTACTTGAGAATCGTAAGTGCGCTCAACCGCAATTACCGCCAATAACCAGTTCGATCGTGTGGATATCATCGCCAAAGTAGCCGCCATAAAGCAACCGATTAACGCAAAGGTGCCTAGTGGGGAGTTGCTCAGCCCGCTGAGTTGGCTGAGCCAAACCAGTATAATCAGCACCACGACGGGCAATCCGAACTGCAGCATGCAAGCGGCCAACAAGCCTTCTGAACGCACACTCACGGTGAGACTGTGCACTGGCGTAGAACGGGTAGACTTTCGATGGCATTGCAACTGGGCTGGACAGCCGCAACATGCCACTGTACTAGGCTCAAGCATACCATCATCAAACTCAACAACATGACGCTGGAGCATGTATTAGTTTCGCCGTATGGAACGAATGATCTGCTGCCCGGTGGCCTCGGGAATTTCTCCCACCAGAGTAGCAAGATGGAATACTTGTCCAGAATCAACGCGACGGGTGATGGCGACGGTTGCCCCGTTCATCGATACCATACTTGCCGCACCATGTTTAGGCATAGGCTCTATGAACACCGAAAAGGTGGCAAGCCCATCTGAATACATCAGTGAACTGACGTTTTCTACGCTGGCTGGTTTACGACGAATATCCGCAGTGGCCATTTCGAAACCAGGTGGAACCCATCCTAAATTCCAATCCATAGCCGTTTGCTTAACCGGCAAACCATTCTGCAGCGGTTCTAGGCGTAAATGATTAACCATAGAACCGCTGTGTTCTGAGGCTTCCAAATCTTCATCCCGCACAGCATCGCCAATGATCAGGTGCGTAAATTGGAAAATCTCCAAACGATTACCGGCATGATCTATCAACTCAGAGCGCAATAACAATGCTGTATTTTGATCTAGCCATAACCGATATCCGTAGCGATGTTTATCTAACGGTCTGACTACAATTCTAGTCGCCATGCGATTAGCGACACGACCTTCGCCAAATTGCTCAACACTGTAGGTATCGGACAAGCGATCAAACTGGCGGACAAATGCTCGAGTGAACGGTCCCGCAGGGATACTTTGTTCCAAGGCAGCCAAATCGTCACCGGGCATGACGATACAATCGACGTTTCCGCCATGACGAATGATTTCACGCGGGGCACCATTGAGATGAACTAGACGCTCTCTCTGCACGCCATCTATTTGCTTGTGAACGACACGCAAACTGGTTAGGTCACCGCCACTGAAGTAGGTAAATACTCCGTCATAACTCAACTCTACAAAGGCCTTGTCCATGCGCATTAGTAACTTTTCAGCCTCATTAGCCCAGACTTGATTGGTTACCAACGAAGTTGAAGCCAAACAGAGCCAAAGACTAAATATGGAGCAGTAGCGCAGGCTCATTCGATGACCGATGTCTCTTCATTTTGTGCGCCTGGCTGTACGTCTGGGTCCCTTACCGTAGGCATCTGCGTCTGCTTGTGCGCAGAGAAGGAAGCCATTTTGGCAAACTCAACGCCAGGCATGTTCATACCCCGAGACTGATAGTGGCTGACGAAAAAACCATTCATGCGTTGGCGGTCAGCAGCTGTCGCAATACTGTACATCACAGGTACTGGGGTCGCCGCACTGGGGGCTGGCTGAGTGTTCGCGAAGCCAGAATTTATCTCGCTTTGCTGGTCACTCTCAAAGAAACCACCGTTAACGACGATCAGCAGTGCCACCGTTGCGGCTACGGCTGTTCCTGTGATACGCCCTAGCCAAGGCGAGCGAACCTTAGCGGAGGAACCAGGCACCACTTGCAACGGGTCTCCAGCAACCTCTTCGTCTTCTTCGTGCTTATTCAACCCGTCCCATATTTTCTGACGTAGTTGCGGCGCATAGTTGTCGATGTCTCCACGCATGAAGTCGCGAAGTAAGTGCATTCGATGCCACCGTTCGCACAGGTCTTCATCCGCTTTGGCCTCGTCTAGCACACGACGCAGCTCAAACGCATCTGCCTCGTCATCCATGACTGCTGACAAAGACTCTTTCAATTGCTCAGACATTACTCATCCTCTTTTCTCTTAGCCGCTCTTTTCTCTTATCCACTTTTCTCTTATCCACTCTTCTCTAATACCTATTTTGCATCTGTTTTAAGACACATTGTTACGTATTTAGTTCGCCTGCACATTTAGTTCGTTGCCGGCGGCAAGCCTTGCAACACCACCTGCATACGCTCATCTACAAACTCCCGAGCCCGAAAAATACGACTACGCACGGTCCCCACCGGACAATCCAATATTTCCGCAATCTGTTCATAACTTAGGCCATCAAACTCGCGCAGCGTTAAGGCGCTGCGCAAATCGTCGGGTAAGTCGATCAATGCTTGGTCAATAGCGGCTTTCAACTGATCTCGCGATAAGGCTGACTCCGGATTTTCAGAATCACGCAAGTTATCAGCATCATCGCGATAATCTGCGTCTTCAATATCAACATCAGCACTTGGCGGACGCCGACTACGTGCAACCAGATGGTTTTTAGCCGTATTTATGGCGATTCTGTATAACCACGTGTAGAACGCACTTTCGCCGCGAAAACGGGGCAAGGCTCGGTAGGCCTTGATAAAAGCTTCCTGGGCAACATCACGAACTTCCTCACTGTCTCGCACGTATCTAGAAATAAGATTCAAAATTTTGCTTTGGTAACGCGCATAGAGGAGGTCAAACGCAGCTTGATCACCGCGTTGGACTCGTTTCACTAATTCTTTGTCTGTATCTTCAGCCAAAAGTCAGATTTCACTACTTCATAAGCGGGCGATATTCTGCCGATGTCTGGGCATATATACTAGTAGGTATTTGCAAACAGAGTTCTCTTCATGTCGCAACGCTTTTCAACAGACATCCTCATCATCGGTGGTGGCGCCGCTGGACTCACTTGCGCACTGCAGTTGGCGACGCACGCTCGCATCACTGTACTGTGCAAAGGCGACATTACCTCTGGCTCGTCCCACTGGGCACAAGGGGGAATTGCAGCAGTAACCGCTAGCGAGGATAGTTTTGCTGATCATGTTCGCGACACCCTAGAGGCTGGCGCAGGGCTTTGTGATGAAAATATTGTCAATTTAACTGTTAAAAACGCCCCGGCTGCTATTGCTAGATTGTCTGAATGGGGGGTCTCGTTCGATCAGGAGGACAACGAATACCACCTCACTCGCGAGGGTGGGCACAGCAAAAGGCGCGTTCTACACGTCGCAGACGCCACCGGTCGCGCGGTCACGCAAACCCTCACCACACGAGTACTAGACCACCCCAATATAGAACTCATCAACGACCGCTTAGCCATCGACTTAATCAACTTATCAAAACTTGGACGATTCCCTAGCCGCTGCGCCGGAGCTTACGTGCTGAATCGCACCACCGGGCATGTGGAAGTATTTCAAGCGAAATTCGTAGTTCTCGCCACGGGTGGGGCCAGTAAAGTATACCTTTATACCAGCAACCCTGATTCATCCACGGGAGATGGTATCGCTATGGCATGGCGTGCAGGTTGTAGGGTCGCCAACATGGAGTTCAATCAATTCCATCCCACCTGTTTGTACCACCCCCACGCGGGCAGCTATCTCGTCTCAGAGGCATTACGTGGCGAAGGCGGTGTACTGAAACTACCCAATGGTCAGCGTTTCCTAGATTCATTTCATGAGCAAGCTGAACTGGCACCTCGTGATGTGGTGGCCAGAGCCATCGACTATGAAATGAAACGAATTGGGGCAGACTGTGTTTATTTAGACATCAGCCATCGGCCCCAGGAATTCATTCTTTCGCATTTCCCTAACATTGCGAAACACTGCGCCACATTCGGCATCGACATCACCCAAGAAGCCATTCCTGTGGTGCCTGCAGCCCACTATACCTGCGGGGGGGTGTTGGTAGATCAACATGGCCGTACCGATCTTCCGGGACTCTATGCAATAGGAGAAGTCAGTTACACTGGTCTACATGGGGCCAATCGATTGGCCAGCAACTCTCTGCTTGAATGCCTCGTCTTTGCCGGTACTGCCGCAGACAAAATACGTTCGCAACTCGACCGCCCTATCGATCTACCCAACCTGCCGCACTGGGATGAATCGCAAGTGACAGATTCCGATGAGTCAGTGGTGATTGCGCATAACTGGGACGAGTTGCGAAGATTCATGTGGGACTACGTTGGTATTGTGCGCACCAATAAGCGCTTAGCGCGAGCAGTTCACCGTATTGATCTACTGAAACAAGAAATTCAGGAGTACTACGCCCATTACCGCATCACGGACGATCTGATAGAACTGAGAAACTTGGTCAACGTCGCCGAACTGATCGTGCGCTCAGCGCTCAAACGCAAAGAAAGTAGAGGCCTACACTACAATTTAGACTACCCAGAGCTACTACCGCAAGCACAAGACACCATCATGTTTCCAGGCAGCATCGATCAACTGGAGATGCTCAAACCAAG
>QIGT01000074.1 GCA_003230835.1 Gammaproteobacteria bacterium | reverse complement strand
CGAAAGATGGAGGCTGCGGGATATGACGGCGTTCGCACAGCAGAAATGAATCATGATCCGTTTTTTCCATTGCTGTTGGCTGCCGAACACAGCGAAAAATTGGACCTGGCCACATCCATAGCAGTCGCCTTCGCGCGCAGTCCTATGAATCTTGCCAATATCGGGCACGACCTCAACGCCTATTCGAAAGGGCGCTTTACCCTGGGGCTGGGTTCGCAAATTAAGCCTCACATCACCAAGCGTTTTTCTATGCAGTGGGGTGCGCCAGCTCAGCAAATGCGCGAACTGGTGCTAGCCATGCGGGCAATATGGGCGAATTGGTACGATGGCGAGCCGCTTGAGTTCGTGGGTAAGTATTATCGCCACACCTTAATGACGCCGGCCTTCACCCCTGAAGATAGAGACTATGGACCGCCGCGAGTTGTTCTCGCCGCAGTAGGTCCGCGCATGACCGAGGTGGCAGGAGAAGTTGCCGATGGCATGATCATTCATCCTTTTAGCACGCTGCCTTACATCAACACCGTTACCATGCCTGCGATCGAAGCAGGGTTGGCTAAAGCAGGCAAGAGTCGTGAAGGGTTTGAGCTGAGTTATTCGTGTTTTGTGGTGACCGGTCGTACCGAGCAAGAATTTGAAGTCAGTAAGAAAGCGGTAAAAGAGCGTATTGCATTTTACGGCTCAACCCCCGCCTATAAAGGGGTACTTGAGTCTATTGGATGCGGTGATTTGCAAGGTGATCTGAACGCGATGTCGAAGCAGGGCCGCTGGAAAGAAATGGGAGAACTGATTACCGATGAGATGTTGAATGAATTCGGCGTCACGGGAGAGCCCCAAGACATCGCGCCACAAATGCTCGAGCGGTACGGTAATTTCGTTGATCGAACATCGGCATCTTTCCCTGTTGCAGATGATGAAGAGCGTGGCAAGATCATTCAGGCGTTGCGAGCGGGGTAGGTATCCGGCGAAAACATTTAGACTGATTTGATATAAGCGTTGCACAAATGGTCATTGTGGAATCGAGGTCACAGTAATTGCCTGCGGGTTTTCGAGTTAGTGCTCGCTAACTTATATCTTGTTTACAAGGTCATAAATGCGAGAACGTAAAATCACGCTAATATTGGGTACATAGTGTGCGGTATCGCAAGTAATATTGCGGTCGGGGACACTGCCATAAAAATTAGTACGGTTAAGGGATCTATTCAATGAATCAAAGTCGCACTGTCGACCTAGAACAGATCTCAATCAGGGACAGATTGAAAAGGCACTCGGATACAATGCGAGCAGGAAAACTCGCAAGCTTCGCCAAAATTATTCCGCGTAGAGTTTATGCCAGCGGTATTGCAGCCGTGGGCGTTCTTACAGGGTTGTTTGTCGTGAGTATTGCTATCAGCAATGTCGTGGTGCATCAAGGCTATGAGACATTCGCGTTTGCCAAGCCCACTGCTACGCACCGCTTCATTCGACAAAATGAGGTGGCAGAGTTCGGCAGTCGGGTCAGCAGTGCCTTTGGCATCAATGGCGAAGTGGCAGTCGAGTTTGCCGACTGGATATTAGAAGCTTCTGAACGGCAGCAAATCACGCCTGAACTGTTGGCCAGTTTAGTCGTCACTGAAAGTTCTTTTCGTAAGAACGTGCGTTCCCACGTGGGTGCAATTGGCCCGGCGCAAGTACGTCCTGAATATTGGAGCAGCTTTTGCGGTGGCGGTGATTTGAGCGACCCTGAGGAGAATGTCTATTGCGGTGCTCAGGTGCTGTCCTATTTTATAGATCGCTGTGAGGGCGATACCGTATGTGCGTTAGGTGCATACAATGTAGGACCCTATGCCAAGCGTGAAAAAGCAGCCCAGCGCTATGTAAACAAAATTGATCGATACCTCTCCCATCTGGAAAATGCCACGCTTTAACCGTTAAGCTACATCTTCCATTTGTAGACGGTGTGGTGGAGTACTATGGTCCAATTTGGACTTCTCATGTTTCCCGCAGACTACGCGGTTACTCCACAAGTACTCGCCAAAGAAGCGGAAGCACATGGCTTTGAGTCGTTATTTTTCCCAGAGCATACCCACATACCGACTAATCGGCTTACGCCGTGGCCGGGTGGTGGTGAACTACCTAAAGAGTATTGGCATACCCATGATCCGTTTATTGGTTTAACCGCTGCTGCTGCGGTTACCGAAAACCTCAAAATCGGCACCGGTATCGCCTTAGTGAATCAGCGAGATCCTATCCTCATGGCGAAACAAGCGGCTACGTTAGACTTCTTGTCAAACGGTCGGTTGATTCTAGGTGTGGGGGCTGGGTGGAACAAAGAAGAGATGCGCAATCACGGGGTTGAATACGAACTCCGGTGGAAAATACTACGCGAGCGAATATTGGCGATGCAGACTATTTGGCGTGAGGAAGAGGCAGAATATCACGGTGACTTTGTCGACTTCGACAAACTGTGGTCCTATCCCAAGCCCAAACAAGCTGGAGGACCGCCCATATTGCTGGGTGCGTCGTCAAAGTACATCTATAAGCGTATAGCGCAATATTGCGATGGTTGGTTTCCTATTTACCAAGACAACGCACGATTGGCGGCAAGTGGCGGGGTGGATTACGCGCAAAGTATTGAGCGCACGAAGGCTGCCTGGGTTGAAGCCGGAAGATCAGGTTCACCAGACTTCAGTGTATTTGGTGTAGGTCCTGACACTGATGTGGTCGAGGGCTTGATCAACGATGGCTTTAATCGGATTATTTTTGGGCTGCCGCCAGCGGATGCAGATACGGTTTTACCTTTGGTCGAAGCCTACGCTGCACTGGCGCATAAATTTAACAGCTAAGCAATTTGCGCCCAGGGTCGATCACGCCACAGCAGATTTACATTTTGACCCGGGCAGTGTTACGTTTTAGCTTCATTGGGAGAGTTCGTTATGACTGAGTTTGCTTATCAAGATGCGGAATTTGACATCCGCGCAGACATAAAAGATGCGCATCGTGCGTTCTGGGACAAGCTCGCTAAAGCCGGTAGTTGGTGGACGGGCGAACAACGCATCGCCATTGCGCAGCAAAGCCGTAAAGCACTTGAGTGCACTTTTTGTGTTTCACGTAAAAATGCCTTGTCACCTTACACGTTTGCGGGCAATCACGATTTTGACAGTACCCTTCCTGACATCGCTGTGGATGCAGTGCATCGCATCATCACGGACCAGACCCGTATAACAAGAAAATATGTGCAAGACAATGTAGCCAAGGGGTTGAGTAAAGAAGCCTATGTCGAATTGGTGGGTGTGGTTGTTGCGGTGTTCAGTATCGATGAATTTCACCGCGCCTTAGGGTTGGAATTGGAACCCTTGCCGAAACCACAAGCTGGCGATATTAGTCGCTATCGTCCAGCACGACTGAGTGATGATATCGGGTTTGTGCCCACCGTCCCGGTAGATGGAGCAGTTGGAGCAGAGGAAGATCTTTGGTCTGACGGACGTAGCGCCAATGTTGTGCGTGCGTTAACCCTAGTGCCAGATGCTATGCGCGATTGGCGCGCGTTGGGGGCTGCGCAATACCTCTCTTTCGAAGCCATGCAGAATTTTGTCAAAGACGATGCACGCGCGATCAATCGCATGCAAATCGAACTGATAGCAGGTAGGGTTTCATCGATTAACCAGTGTTTTTACTGAACTAACGCACATGCCACGATGCTCCGTGTGAGCGCAACGACAACCTCAACAGACATTGATCTTCAAGCAATCAACGGTGATGCCGATAGTGCCGCGTTGGGTATTGAATACGGTGCGCAGCTGATGAAATTTGCTGAAAGTGTGGCAACGCGTGATGTTCAATCGCTACGCGACAGTCGCCAAAGGTTGCTAGAGACCGCAGGTCCTGCGGTTTTAGTGGACGCTGCTGGGGTCGCGGCGAATTTTCAGCGCATGGTGCGCATTGCAGACTCGATCGGAATTCCGGTTGACGATATGAGCAGTGAGCTCGGTCGCCAGATACGAGCTGATTTGAGTTTGGAGGAATTCGCCAGCGCGCAAAACACTTTAGAGCCCAGCGGCGCCTAAGAGCAAACACTTGAGGCCCTGCTGTTTTAGCTAACCGTTAGGCTGGTATGTACCTAGCGCCTAGGCAATTTCCACTAGCTAACCTGATATCTGTCGATATGTGCTGCGTTTTCGTTATACTGTTTGTTCCAAGGTGGTTTTGTTTCCAGTTGAGCAGTCGCTAACTAACGACCCAATACGATAGTGCACAGGGGTGGGGAGAATGGTGGAAACATACAAAACAACTTTTACTATTAAAAGGTTGTGGTGGGTTTTGGCATCTAGCATGATCGTAATGTTTGGGATCTTGTTATTTTTCGGCAGAGAAATTTACCACAAGGCACCACCGATCCCGGTCAACTTTCAGTCTAGCGACGGTAGTGTTCTATACACTAGTGAGAACATTAAGCGAGGGCAAAATGTTTGGCAATCCATCGGAGGTATGCAGCAAGGCTCAATATGGGGCCATGGAAGCTACCTAGCCCCAGATTGGAGTGCCGACTGGTTGCATCGCGAAGCTGAAGTTCTATTGGCTGACATAGTCAATGAAAATGCCCTGAACCTCAGTGCAGATAACGAATTTCTCAAAGATATATATGCGGTCGCGCTAAAAAAACAAATGCGCACAAACACCTATGCTGTCGATACCGGCATTGTTGTCGTTACACCAGCGCGTGCTAATGCCATCCGGGAAGTTGCAGCGCATTATCAGGGGTTATTTGAAGGTCACGATGAGTTTTTAGATCTTCGTC
>QIGT01000067.1 GCA_003230835.1 Gammaproteobacteria bacterium | reverse complement strand
GATACGTAGAAAGACCTTGCCGCCTGTTAAGGTTTCGACCAATGAGGCCACGCCTTCACACATCGAGTTAACCAGGTTGGCACCCATGGCGTCACGTGTATCTACCAGTAAATGTAACACCACCATTTCGCGACCGTCTTGTTCAGCAGTGTGGTGGAACACTTCGATGTCTAATGCGCCACCACCTCTGGCCACCATTTTGGGATGCAGACTATTGGCGAGAGAGAGTATTTCGTCTTTATGTTGTAGCAGTGATTGCATGGCAATCGTAGGGTCCGTCGTGTCCAGTACTGCTTGGACTTGTCCTATTAGCACGGGGTCGCTGCATTCAACAGTGTAGCCTCCACCGAGTCGGGCCATGCGTGCCGCCCCCGATAGGCCAGCGACAATAGAAGGCTCTTCTACCACCAAGGGCACCACATAATCTTTGTTATTGATGAGAAAATTGAGGGCAACACCCATCGGCAAGCCAAATACACCAACTACATTTTCAATCATTTTGTCGGCATTGTTGAGTTGCAGCTGATGGCTAGAAGTGACCAGTTGCCTGACGTCGTCTTGGCTGAGAAGTCCCCTTTGGTGCAAGGCAGCAATGCGTTCATTTATGCTCATGCGGAAAAAATTTGGGATGCGAGAAGAACTCTTTATCGGTTCATTCGCTGAACGTGACGCCATTGGGGGCAATCTCCATTTCTAATGGGAAAAAGTGCTCGGCAGTTGCCGCTCGGCTAAATGCCTCGAGCGCAGACCTGTCTTCGCTGAAAGCAATTCCAATATCACCGCCGCCAGCACCACAGGGTTTGTAGACCAGGCCGTGATGGGCGGCGATTGTAGCTAACCTTTGGTGTTCATGGGTAAAAATATTCAATTTTGCTTGATTGTCCAAATCTACTAAAACAGCGACATACTCCTCAAGCGTAGACAATTCGAGCGGGTTATCGCACAACACCTGGCTAATTGAGGCGAGATGATCGAGTACGCGGGTATCGGCCTTTGCCCGCCATTGTGAAAAACGCTGCAAATGCAGAGCGGTTGAGGCGCTGGCACCACTCCAAACAACCTGCCATCTCATTTGAGAGGGCAATTGGTAGGCACTTGTGTGGTTACCCTGAAATCGCACTATGCCCCCCAGCCAGCTTGTCGCAACATCCAAGCCGCTGCCTCGGCCACCTTGCCAGATTCGGTGAATATCGGAGATTTCGGCAAGATTTGTGTTGCGATCAAGCAATTTGGCCAAGGCTTGATAGGTAGCCACAGTGACAGCTGCAGATGAACCTATACCGAGTTTATGGCCTGCTTGATAAAAGCCTCGGGAATTGATGTTCAAGTTAAATTTATGAGGGTACTGGGTATAACCCCATTGGCGTAGGATAGTCTCGGCAATTTGGGTGATGGGTGCGTGACTAAAGCTTGGGTCATATTTGTGCAGGCTTGGGGTCAGAAATCCTTCGCCACTGAAGTGCCAAGCCTGGGTGTTTGTTTGCAGCGCGACCTGGGCGTAGCGATTTACCGCCATTACCATGGCCGGTGCACCGGCTAGAACCGCGTACTCACCCCACAACACCACTTTCCCTGGTGCGGCAACAGTAAAGGTGTTCAAGGGATAATCCGCGCGCCTTCTCCCATGGCACAACAAATCGTCTCAAGTACGTTGGGGATTTTGTCTAGGGCGCCCTGTACTGTCTTTCGAGCACTGGGCAAACAAATGGCTTTCACTTGCGGGCCCGCATCTACGGTAAAAAAAACCGCAGTACCTTGGTCGCGTAGTTGACGAATCACTTGCATGCATTCGATGGTGGCACTGTTCCAATAAGCAAGGGTTGGATGGCTGGTTAACATGACGCTGTGCATTTTCAAACAACTCAGTTCTGCAACAACTGCGAGTTGCTCAAAATCTTTATTGGCGATTGCGTGGGTTGCATTGGCAAAGTCATCGCCACTACTGCTCACCCAAGTTTTATAAAAGGGAGAGGTAAGGCGAGATTGTTCCATGCCTTGGCTGCTCGCAACTGCCTTAACATGCTTGCTGGTAATGGCTACTACGGTATTGAGTGGCCAGTGGCTCGATGGCGCAATATTTTGCGCGCACCACATTGGCGGTAGCAAGGCCACAAAACCTCCAAACATAGAACGCGCCGCGCTAGCAGAACCTTGCCGAGCCCATTGCGACATGAGTTCTGCATCCATGCCTAGATTGGCATGTTGGTTGATGGCGGTCATGAGAGCGGCAAAACCAGATGCCGAAGAGGCCAGCCCGGCACTGGTAGGGAAGTTGTTTTCGCTGTCTATTTTGATGGGAGAAATGTCGAAATCTTTGCGTAACGTGTCCACGAACGTAGATATTTTCGTATCTTGCACTTGGGTGTTGTTCAGCCAAATTTCGTCACACTCATAATCTTCAATGCTGGTTTGGGTAGTGAGTGAATCCAAAGTGATGGATAAGTTTGGCGTCGCCGGTAGGTTGCCCGGTTTTTCCTGCTTGCCCCAATACTTCACTAACGCGATGTTGGGGTGGGCGATGGCTCGGGTCATCAACTTCTCGGTAACAGCCGGCTAAGTAAGGTAGTTGGGTGGCGGGGTAAATTTGAAGCCGATGTTCTCAAGTTCTTCTGCGACGCCTATAGTGACGAGATCGCCGTATTCAGGACCTACGATTTGCACACCTATCGGCAAGCCCGCATCGTTTAAACCTGTGGGTATTACTGTTGATGGTAAGTATGCTACACCGGTTAGACCGGCCCAAAAAACTTGTTCGAAGTAAGGTCGTTCTTGGTTGTCGATCATCAATTTGCGATCGCCGAAGGCGCCGTGATCATGCTCAAATGCAGGCGTGGCCATGATGGGTGTGACCAAGACATCATATTGTTTGAAAAACTCGTGCCAACTCCAGCGCAGATGGTGTCGTAGTTCATTAGACTGCCCCCATGCTTTGAAGCTGGACACTTGCGCGCGCAGCACCTTTGCTCCCTGACTGTTATCGTTGGGATCTAGCTTGGCGACGTGTTCTTTTAAACCTTCATAGTCTTCATCAGGCATACGCATTGCCATGGTGGCTTGCAATAGGTTCTGATAGGTATCATGACTATTTTGCGAGGTGAAACTAGGGCGTGCGTCTTCATCTATGCGTGCGCCAGCGTCTCCTAAAGCTTGGCAAACCAATTCAACGCGTGCCTCGACTTCTTGGGCAACCGGGGCTTGCTCGTCATTTTTCCAAACAGCAACTTTGAGGTCACGCAAAGATCGCCCACGCCATTCTGGTAGATTAAGCTGCATGCCTCGTGCACTGATTTCGTTAGGACCCGCCATGACCCGCACGGCGGTATCTAAGTCTCGGGCAGAACGAGCTAAGGGTCCAATAACAGAAATATCGGAGCTAGAACGAACATCACCTGGAGGGGCGTGACCGCGCATCCACAACATCTCGTAGGTTGGCTTGTGACCAAACACGCCACAGAAGTGAGCCGGGTTACGAATTGAGCCACCAATATCCGAGCCAGTTTCGATGCCGGTTAGCCCCGCGGCAAGTGCAGCGGCTGAGCCACCGGAAGAGCCGCCAGGAGTTCTGCCGTGGTCGTAGGGGTTGTTGGTCGTACCGTATATTTCGTTATAGCTTTGAAAGTCTGCCAGTGATAAAGGTACGTTGGTTTTACCAAAGATGTTGGCTCCGGCATTCTTTAGCTTTTTGACGGACTCGGCATCTTCTTCCGCGACATTATTTCGCCACGCCGGATTACCCCAGGTGGTGGGCGTGCCTGCAAGGTTGTAAGACTCTTTAACCGTCATCGGTACACCGTGAAGTGGACCCACAGCATCACCTCGAGCGACGGCAGCGTCCATTGTTTTGGCTTTAAGCATTGCTTGGTCGCGGATGTCGACCACTATCGCGTTGAGATCGGGGTTGTATTTGTCGACCCTGTCGAGGTACAGCTGCAACAACTCAACGGCTGATATTTCTTTGTTCTTAACTTTCTCGGCGAGGGTTGTTGCCGAAGCAAATGCTAGCTCGGCGTCTGAATCTGACATGAGAGGTTTCCTTTCGGGTTCACCAGTGACTGTGCAAGGTTCAAGTCATTTAATCAAGCATGTGCAGAGTGTAGGCTAAGGCTGAGATTTTTTGTGCAGCTGTTCCATCCAAGATTCAATTCGATGACGTGCGCGTGGGACATCGAGGGCAATAAAGGCTAAACCCAGCGGCAGCATCCAAAAACCGAGAATCGGGAGGAAGCCAAATACACCCCCGGCGATGAAAAGCAGGCCAATGAGGGTTCGGACTCCAGGCGGCACGTGATCGCGTCCCCACTTTAACATGCGATAGGTGAATCCTGCGATACGCTGACCGAGCTTCAGAGGTTGGGATTCGGCCACTTACACCATCACAGGGCTATCATGTGGTGCTTTGTGTGCTTTGTGTGCATGAGGAGCGTGCGCGCGCCGGGTAAGATCGGGGTCTATAGAGAGAAATCGATATTGGCCATCTTCATGCAGAGTCCGTTGGATGCGATGGCGATGCATCATTAGGTGTAAGTGTGCAATAGCCTCACCCAAGGCCATCATCATTTGGCGCGGGTCTAACTTGCGGGCGAACAATACGGGCAACAAGTCTTTGGCAACATGAGGCACGACACAGGCTTCCTCTATCGCCAGCATTCGATCTTCATGATGTGCAGTCAAGCCACGCAACCTTTCTCTTACGCCGTAGAAAGGTAGATTGTGAGCTGGTAGCACCAGTGTGTCTGCTGGGGTAGATAGGAATCTATCATGCGATTCCATCCATG
>QIGT01000304.1 GCA_003230835.1 Gammaproteobacteria bacterium | reverse complement strand
TGCCACAAGGGAATGTCATGGCTCATGAGACAATGTCGACGGCTCCGCCGTCTATGCGTATGTTTTGCCCATGAATCGCATCTGCAAGGTGGCCGCATAGAAATACCACTAAGGCTGCTACTTCTTCGCGTCGAGCAATACGACCGATAGGAATGTCTCGTGCCACATGTGGTTCGATTTGTTCCCAAGTGTCGCCCCATCCTTCGCGCTGCCCCTTGGCCAAATAGGCTTGTTCTACCTCAGGGGTGAGGATTAGCCCCGGCGATACCAAATTAACGCGCACACCGCTGGCGGCGACTTCTTTGGCCAGACTCACGGTCATGGTCGCAAGGGCGCCTTTGGAAGCGTAATAGGCCGGCATGCGACTGTTCGGGCGGGTTGAGCCGACGGTGCCTAAGTTAATGATACGTCCCCAAGACCGGGTTTTCATATTTGGTAAGAAGCACTGCACCATGCGTAGGGTGGTTAGTACATTTTTTTGATAAGCGCTGACCCAATCGTCAGAACTGCTCTTACTCCAACTGCCGGGATCTGCGGCGCCATAATTGTTAACGAGTATGTCTACACAATGATTTGCACATTGTTCAGATACTGCATTGGCGCCTTCGTCGGTGGTGATGTCCCCGCTAATGGCAATACCCGCGCCGAGTTGTGCAACGGCATTTTCGGCTTGATGTGCTTGTAGGCCATGAAGCAAAACCGTGGCTCCTTCATCGAGTAAGGCTTGGGCGATAATCAAGCCGGTACCACGGTGGCTACCTGTTACAAGTGCGGTGCGGTTTGCCAGTTGCAGATCCACAGTTTCACCTTAAGAAAATAACCACACATTACCAGAAGCGCTCCGAAAACTGGATATACTTGGTGCGATGGATCCTTGGCTTGTACTAGTGTTTTTGTTGGTTGTATTTGTTGGCAGCTACGTACAAGCCGTGGCCGGCTTTGCTATGGGCATGATTATCGTTGCGGTGATCGGTGGCTTGCGACTACTCGATGTCCCGACTTTGGCAGCTACCATTAGTCTGTTGACCCTATTTAATGTCGTACTCGCTCTACGCGGGCAGACCCAACATGTACATCGACACCTATTTTTCTGGTTGGCCCTGGGACAAGTCCCAGCCATATTCCTCGGTTTGGCTCTGATGCAGTGGCTAGACGGGCAAACAAGATGGCTACTTGAACTGTGCTTGGGAGTCTTGATCACCATTGGCGGTTTGTCGATGTTTCTTAAGCCGCATCCCTGGGCACAGGTGTCTGGGCGTTTTATGACTTGGATATGTGGCGTAGCGGGTGGTGTTGTGGGGGGTATGTTTTCAGCCAGCGGTCCAGTACTCGGCTGGTTTGGCTACAGTCAACCGCTGCCTTTGGCGGCCATAAGAGCAACCCTTTTATCCTGCTTCATATTGACCTCGGTAACTCGTACGGTGTTGGTTGGGTTTCAGGGTGGGCTCACGCAAGAGGTCCTAAATTATGCCGCCATGGGCTTGCCGGTGGTTTTGCTGAGCACGTGGTTAGGCCGCAATTTTGCACCTGCTGTGTCGGAAGCGAAATTAAAACAGCTTGCCTATCTGTTGTTGCTGGCCATGGGGATATGGATTTTAGGCAGTACGGTTTTAAGAATGGGTGAGTAGAAGGTTTCCTGAGAAGTACCCCACGTATCGTCAATTAGCGCGCACAGCAGCGCGACGTGGCGTTTGATCATGCCTTTTGCACACGCTTTGCCACGCCCTGAAATGAGGGTGCGGTGGATCTTTTTCATGGTTTTAGGATATCGATTAGGCGTTAAGATCCGGTAAACACACAGGGGAAGCTCTGCGCTTTTTCCTAGGGCGAAAAATCGAAATATGCTATACTGGATGTATGAACAGCCGGACTAACATGCTGCAGCGCTTTGAAGATGCCAAAGCCAATAACGCCATCGAAGGGCTCGTCATGAGTGCAGACGATGAAGCGTTTTTTGTGTCTTTGCTCGAACAAGGGCTTGATGCCGGGACACGCAAGCAGATGATTAATTCCTACCTGGCCGGCGAATTACATGCACCGGTGCTCGCTGCTGCAGAATGAGCGATAGCGTCTATTGCTATCCCCCTGAATACACCGTCCTCAAAAACAAAGCCGGCCTCCGCGATGCCACTGCCCTAGAACGCTTCGAAGGCTTCCACACTCAAAACCGCACGGTCGATTGCCCACTAGATTTGCCGATCACCTATGGCGGTTATAAACTGCTCCATCACTATGTGTTTCAAGATGTCTATGAATGGGCTGGAGAAATACGCACCATTCCCGTGGAAAAAGGCCTCTCCCGTTTCGAGTTTCCGGAGCGTATCGACCAAGAAATGCAGCGCGTGTTTGGCGAGCTCAACGCCGAAGACAATCTTCGTAATCTGCCGTCCGAAAAATTTGCCGCGCGGGCTGCTAGCTATCTTGATGATCTGAATATCACCCATCCCTTCCGAGAAGGTAACGGCCGCACACAGCGTTTGTTTTTGCGCAATCTCGCCGACCAGGCAGGGCATGAGCTGCAGGTATCCAGGATCCTCAAGGATGAATGGATGAGAGGCTCGATCGAGAGCATGCATCAATCAAACCACGAACCCATGATCGCAGTTATTTATTCAGCTATCGCCGGTAGATCCTGGAACCACGAACGGGATCCCGATCGTGGCCGCTAAGCCCCGACCGCAGATTCCTTACGCCGACATGCCATTGATCGATGCGACCGGAAACTTGGCCTCGAGCGCTTCATGCTTTTTGTTGATCAGCCATTTAGGCACAGCATCATCTTTGAACTGGCGGCGCGGAAGTACCCCACCGTCGCCAGTGCTTGCTTCCTGAGCTAAACTCGATACTGTGCCCTGCATGTCAGAGTTCGACAGCATTCGTCCTTTTTATGATCATGAGGTCCCTGCCGTGGTCGCGCGGGTGGTGAAAAATCCTGAGTTGCCACGAGCGGCCGCAAAACTGGTGATGCCAGACCCCCTCCAAGGCACCAGTGTTGGTGAGTGGGTGATGCGCTTGGTGCTGCGTCTTAAAACACGTAACCTAACTTCGGTATACGAGTGCCAAATGCTGATCGCCGAGTACTTCGAAAACTTGATGGATGAGACCGTTGTTGCACTGACCTCATCGGGTTTGGAATCGCTATCAACTGATGCACACTATTTGTTCATTTCTAACCATCGCGACATTGTGATGGACTCCAGTTTGCTCAATTTCTTGATCCACAACGCAGGACATGATACTTGCCGAAGTGCGGTGGGAGATAATCTGCTGACCAATGAATTGGCTGCCGATTTAATGCGGCTGAATAAGAGTTTTGTGGTGGAACGCAGTGTGGTTGGGGCACGTGCCGTGCACAAATCGCTGAGCCGAACCAGTGCTTACATTAGAGAGTCGTTACGCGAAGGCGTTTCAATTTGGATTGCGCAACGAGAGGGTCGTTCGAAAGACGGCTGGGATCGTACTGCCCCAACCGTGCTGAAGATGCTATCGCTGGCGCATAAAGATGAGAAGCTAGCCATTCAAGCATTGGTTGACAGATGTGCCATCGTGCCGGTCTCTGTTTCCTATGAAGTGGATCCCTGTGCTCTACGCAAAGCTCACGAACTTTTTGCTACCGGCCGAGATGGCCACTACGATAAAAGTGCAGAAGAGGACTTGCAGAGTATTGTGCTGGGTATTCTCGGCAAGAAAGGTCGGGTACATGTTCACTTTGGAAATCCGATCAAAGGCGATTTTCCGAATGCGGAAGAACTGGCTAACACCTTGGACCGTGAAATCGTACACGGTATTAGAGTATTTCCTACCCACGTGCATGCAGCGCAAGCGCTAGGTGATGTGGCGGTTGAAAGTAGCAGCACACCTGTTGATGCCAAAGCCATGAAGCTGTTCGAAGCCCAAATCGAAGAGTGTCCGCAGCCGGAACGACCATTTCTGCTGCTACAGTATGCCAACGTTTTACGTAATCAGGCAGAACTCGGCGAAACTACTGGTACTCTATCCATCTAGAGATAGGTGAGAGGGGGTTCGTCCAGTATGGCCATCTGCTCCCGCAATGACAGCAAGTGTTCACCCCAGAATCGAGAAGAGTCAAAGCCAGGAAATGCAGGGGGGAATGCGGGATCGTGCCAACGCCTCCCGATCCATGCAGCATGATGCATGATTCGCAATGTACGTAGTGGTTCGATGAGGGCTAAGGTTGCGCTAGCGAAGTCATAGAAACTGCTGTAGGCGTCTAGAATTGTCGATATTTGAATAGTTTGATCAACACGTTCGCCACTGAGTAACATCCAAAAATCCTGGATGGGTGGGCCTGTTACACAGTCATCGAAATCAACAAAATGTGGTGTGTCGTCTCGCCACAGAACATTTCCCATATGGCAATCTCCGTGGATCCGAATTTGCGGAGTGTTCTGCATCAGTGGGGTGATGCGATCTAGCAGGTGTTGGGTCAAGGTGGCGTATGCTTCTTCCATTTCAGCTGGAACAAAACCACTGGCAAGCAGAAAGGTTCGGCTTTGGTTACCTAACCTGCACACCGTGAGGGCTTCGCGATGTACAAATTTTTGTGTTGCGCCGACAGCGTGCATTCGAGCAAGCGTACGAGACAGCACTTCTAGGTCTTGCTGGTTTTCTAGATTAGGCGGATGCCCACCCTGGCGTTTGAACACTGAAAACAGAAAACCCTCGTACTCGAAAAGGGTTTCGCCGCTGATGCGGATGGGGGCTACTACCGATATTTCTGCCTCTTCGAGCTCTTGGGTAAAATGATGTTCTTCGCGAATGGCTT
>QIGT01000452.1 GCA_003230835.1 Gammaproteobacteria bacterium | reverse complement strand
AGGGAAGCGAGGTATTGGTGCATGTCATAGCGGAATCGCGCGCAGAAGTTGTCGCTACTGAGATGCTCATCAAATCCGATAATCGAAAAATTGTCCACAACTTGCGCACCGGCTGTGCGCAGATCAAGCAAGGCGGTTTCGAAAATCCGCATGACTTCTGGGTCAGCATCCTGCGTATCAACCAGCGCGCGCAATACGCCGATGCGTTTGCCCTGGAGTGCAGTGGTGTCTAGGAAACGGGTATAGTCGTTTTCCAACCGGTCCCGGCCCGCTTCTGTATACGGGTCAGCAGGATCGTAACCGGCGATGACGTTAAATACTTTCGCGCCGTCCGTCACCGTACGGGTCAATGGTCCGGCAATGTCTCGGTCAAAAACGAGCGGAATGACGCCGTCGCGGCTAGTCAGTCCAATCGTCGAGCGAATACCAAACAACGCGAGATGAGACGCCGGACCACGAATCGAGTTGCCAGTATCAGAACCCATGCCGACAACACCAAAACTCGCGGCAGTTGCCGACGCTGTGCCGCCACTTGATCCAGCCGGTACCCGATCTAGTGCATAGGCATTGGCGGTAGTGCCGTAGGACGAGCTGATGGTTACTCTCGGGCTGAAGGCCCACTCCGCCATGTTTGTTTTAGCGATGATGATTGCGCCCGCTTGGCGAAGCTTCATCACCATGAAAGCATCGTTAGGAGGGGTGCTTTGCATTAGCGCTATGGAGCCGCCACTGGTTGGCATATCCGCCGTATCGAAATTATCCTTGAGCAGAACTGGCACACAAAACAGGGCTCCGGTGTTTGCACCTTGCGCAATCTTCGCGTCGTTCTCTTTGGCACGAGCTATCGCGCCTGGATTGGAAAAAATGATTGCGTTCAAACCGCTAGACTTGTCGTAGGCATCAATTCTGCGCAAGTAGCCGCGAATAATTTGCTCACAGCTCATCTGCCCGGACATTACTGCTGTCTGCACATCCTCAATGGTTGCTTCGACAAAGTTGAATGGTGGTATCTTTTTATCCGCAGAGCAGGACAAGATGCCAGCAAGGGGCAATAACAAAATCAGCAAAAGTGTTTTTTTTGATGAGGAACAGATCATGAGCTTGCGGTTTTTCCTTGTGGTTGAGATTGACTGGAGCCTGCATCGATTGTGGTCCGATTTGCGCGGTTTCAGGTAGTCTTTGTGTGGCTATAAATCTAGGCAACCATCACTTTCCAAGTGCAAGTCACGCTGAATTTTTCGAGATTTTTTTCAGCCGGCTCAATAGCAGCGTGGAAACTCATACAACAAGCTCCGTAGGTCCAATTGGAATCTGTTGAGGTTTGCTAAGGCATTAGTCGCTGATCCAGCGAAAGTCGCAGTGCGATCCGCCTGACATGATTGTTTGCGTGCGTTCAAGAGTTACGTCGGCACCAATCCCCTTTGTCATCGGCGCATCAATCTCACAGGTCAGCATGGCGCCGAATTCAGGCTCCCCGAGTTCCTTGAAGTATTCCGCGTATTTGCAGCTACTGACGTTCATGAAGAAATGTTTCTCAGTGTCTTCGACCGGCTCAATAACGAGTGCCTCGGCAGCACCAAAAACTGGTGCTACTGCTTTGAGTTTTTCCAGCGATGTTCCCGGGAATTGCGATGAAACAGATTCCCCTAACGACGTTGCATATTCCCGCACCGCACTTCTCAGGAGTTCACACGCCCTGTCGTTGCCTAATTCTTCCCGCATTACGCGAAACAATGGCAATAGAATTTCAGCTTGAATTTTGACGCGTTCCAGGTAAGGCATCTGGTCATTCATCCTCTTCTCCTGTTATTGACGAGAAAATTCTACTTTAGAGTTTCTTGGATTACCCGGCATTCAGATTCGATGATAAACAGCGAATCACTTAATCTTTACGGATGTGGAGAGGGCTGTTGGTTCTGCTTTTTCCGCTTTCCTGACCCTGCGTCGCAACATTTTTTCAGCCAGCCTCGGCGCGGTACCAGGCTTGCTCCACGGACAAACCGCAACGCAAATCCCGCAAGCCAAAGTTTCGCCGAAGTATGGTATGCATTTATCGAAATCAACGTACCATTTCTCTACGCCACGAACCATTTGTTTGTCGTTAGATATTGCTTCTGGCGGGCAAAGGTTGGTACAGACCTGACAGACCAGGCAAAAATCTTCAGCGCCAAAATCCGCGGGTTGATCATATTTGAGAGGCATGTCGGTGGTCACTGCAGATAAACGAAATGATGAGCCGTATTGCTGATTGATTAATGAGCCATGTTTACCAAGCTCGCCCAGCCCTGCTGCAATCGCCGCCGGCATCATACTTAGCCCCGAAGCGTAAGGGCCCGCCCAGGCCTTGGCAACGTAACCTTGCTTCGAAATGAAATTGTACAAGCGTCGGGAAACGCGCGCGGCTCTATTATATTGTTTGCCAACCTCTACTCCAGCGGCCGGATTTTCAAACGACGCTGGAGCCTGCTTCAATTTGTCGTAATCCATAGAAACGCCAATTATAATGACATTTTTGTGTTCTACCTTGTAACCCTCGTAGACATACTCCGGGCGCATGGGCGTGATCCCAATCAGGTCACCTTCATTATCTAATACAAACGTCTTGATCATTTCAGTCAATTGCTCGGCTGACTTGTTAACAACAACTTCAGAAATCTCGACCGGGTCAGGCCCACGGTCTGCAGCAGGAGTGAACACGGCTCTCATTTCTGCCGAACGGCGATGATAGTTGACTACTACCTCCTGCAACTCCCCGTGAGTTTGACGTGCAGGAGGGTGCCAGAAAAATGGAGATGGGGCGCGGTACTCGGTTTCACCAAGCCCATTTACAGAGTTTCCCGATACTGCAGGCATTGCATCAAGAAACAAAGACATCGGCTTGTAATCTGCGGCTCGCTTTTTCAAATTATCACCCTGCAAAATAGCAACTTACCACCCCTATCCCAACATCAAAACATCGCGAGATAAACTGGGAACTTCTCGATCGCAAGCACCAAAGAAACCAGCAAACACAGGCCCAGCAATGCATTTCTACCCCAACTTGCAGTGTGTACACCCATCACCGCCTTTCTGTTGAGCAGGTACATCATCGCAATGATGACCATCGGGATGACAAGTACATTCACGCCCATCAACAAAACAACCTTGAGCATTGCCGGGAAACCCCACACTGGCGCCAGTACCGCTGACACCATCATAACCACAATGAGCAAGCGTCGGTACAGACGATTGTCCGCAGAATATGTCCAGTTCTTGTTCACCATATCTAGGGACAGATAAATCACCACCTGCACACAAATTACCAATGTTGTCATCGCAGCAATAAACAGGCCAAAGGTAAAGATAGGTGGGCCCAGCGAACTGAAAGCCGGTGGGAAGGCCAGCGACAATACCTGGCCTGCAGCGTGTACGGATTCGATCTCGGCGTGATTTGCTAAAGGGAAGAGTGCATACCCACTTGCGATTAGAATGAACATGGCATAAGCACCAAAAATCACACCCAGATTGAGAATGGATTTGCGTAAATCCTGTTTGAGCGACATTGCGTTACTACCCGCGTCTGAACTCAAATAAGGAATGGCCAACAACGCACCTGGGGCAATTGCAGCACCTACAATAGCTATGATCGAACTGGTGCTGAGACGCACCGTATTGCGGCCCGGAACTGGTAGGTCTGGCGGAATGCTCGGCACAAAACCTGCCAGGATCGCACTGTAGTCACCAAAACTGCGTATGGCAATTAACAGAAAACAAAGAAACATAACAACCATCATCAAGGTCATGGCTTTCTGCATACGGTTGTAACCATGGGACAGCACCAGCCACAACACCAGAGCACCCAGTGCCAGCGAAGTAATCATTTCAAACATCAGATAACTATCGAGTTGCCCCTGGGTTGCGTCAAAAGTTGGGGGATGCATGCCAAACAATGAAAGAAATGCCGAGGTCATGACAGAAAACTGGCCCATCGCAACCAAAATATGAATGGGTACATTGATCAATAGAAACAGCCAGGCCACTGATGGATGTATATGACGGCGCACGATACTCATCATGCCTTCGCCACTGTTCACACTTCCAATGCGCGAAGATGAATCGACCGCTACAACAAACAGTGGCAGCATGAACAAGACCACCCAAAGCAGATCATAACGAAACCAGGCGCCAGCCAATATCAACGAGGCAACCGCCCCCGCTCCCATTGTGCCGGCGGCGATAACGGCGGTTGGACCAACCAGACCATTAAATAGTTTTACTATTTGTTTCATCCGTAGTTAATCCAAACTTGGATTTCAGGAAAAATCGGCAAGTTATTACTAACGACTGCCAATGTCCTGAATACTAATGTGTTGTCATTGTTGCAAGTAGGAGATTGCCCTAAAAGCAACGAAATCACCCAATTAGTGTGCTGCAAGTCAAACCCAGGCCTTGTAGTCTGGGTAACAGTCAGACGACAGATGAGCCGTCCACGACTGGTCCTTGCAGTGATATGCCAAATTCAGGAGACAATGAATGAAATCAATAGCTTTCAAGCGAGTAGACCATGTCTCTCTCACAGTGTCGGATATTGATGCTGCTATCGAGTTTTACACACGTGTATTTGGTGCCAAACTTGCGTATCGCATGGGTCCGTTTGACGCCGCTGAAATTCCCAAAATGGATGACGGTAGAGATTGGACCGAGGCACATATCAATGTTGTTGGTGCGCGTCTCGAAATTGCGATGTTGAAGCTGCAAGATTCGCTGGGCATGGAGTTATTTAAATATGAGCAGCCGGGTGATGCCAAACTGACACCGCCGCGAAATTGTGATAT
>QIGT01000032.1 GCA_003230835.1 Gammaproteobacteria bacterium | reverse complement strand
CAGGCCTGCTTCGAAATCAGCTTTGAAATCTGTATACGGCTTATCACCATAGTGTTCAGTATGATAGGCCGCCGAAGGGCTTTCAGGAACACGCACGGCATTGTCATACCATTCTGTATAAGGCGTCATTACTGCAGACAGCGCATAGCTATTGTTGAATGCGTCAGCAACATTATTTTGTCTTGGGGCAAAAGCGGGTATGGCAAACAGTCCCCAATGAATAAAGATGCCAAGCTTGGCATCATCAAACCACTGCGGGACCGGATGACTGCCCAATGACTCCTTGGTGCCTACGTAATCAGTCATACCCTACCTCGTTTTTTCCAGATCTCCCCACCAGGAAATTCAAAACGATGCATACTCTGTGCATGCATCTCAACCCCCAAACCCGGAGTTTTCGGAAGTACGTAATACCCCCCACGCATTTGTACAGGTTGAACGAAATGCTCATGTAAATGGTCGGCATACTCCGTGATACGATTGTCTAAACTGCCGCTAACCGCAATGTAATCAAAGGCTGAAAAGTGTTGGACATGTTCACATAACCCTACGCCTCCTGCATGAGGACAAACTGGAACGTCAAATTTTGCTGCCAATAGCATCACCGCAATTACTTCGTTAACACCGCCCAGGCGACAACCATCAATTTGCAAAAAATCCACTGCGCCAGCTTGAAGCAGCTGCTTAACCATGACGCGATTATGACAATGTTCTCCAGTGGCGATGCCGATTGGGTGCAGAGCCTTGGCAATACGCGCGTGACCTAATATGTCATCAGGACTGGTAGGCTCTTCGATCCACCACGGGTTGAATTGCGCAAGCGCATTCATACGCTCAATGGCTTCATCTATTTCCCATACCTGATTGGCATCGAGCATCAACTTTCGTTCACTGCCAATTTCCTCACGGATGATTCGACAGCGATGCATGTCAGCCGCATGATCTGCACCCACCTTGATTTTGAAGTGCTGCCAACCTTCAGCTATCGCCTCCCGGCAGCGCTGGCGAATGGTTTGTTCATCGTAGCCTAACCATCCCGCTGAGGTGACGTAGGCTGGATATCCGTATTCAAGCAGATACGCTTCTCGCTTGTTACGGCCCGCCTCTTTAAGTTGCAACAAACTTAAGGCTTGGTCAGGCGTCAGTTCATCCTGAATGTGCCTGAAATCTACCGCACGAACAATTTCTTGCGGCGTCATATCGACCATATACTTCCACAGCGGTTTACCGGCTCGACGCGCCAACGTATCCCAAACCGCATTCACCACCGCCGCCATGGCCAGATGGATGACTCCTTTCTCAGGGCCTAACCAACGCAGCTGGCTATCTCCTGCCAGTGTTCTCCAAAAACCACCCAAATCTGCTTCTATTTCATCTAGCTCACGTCCGACCACATGTCTTTCGAAAGCCCTGATAGCTGCAACACAAATTTCGTTACCACGGCCAATGGTAAATGTTAAGCCATGCCCCTGTAGCCCAAAATCATTCGTTTCCAGGATGGCAACCGCAGCAGAATAGTCAGGATCAGGATTCATGGCATCCGAGCCATGCAAAAACTCCGATGTCGGAAAACGTATATCTCGAACAACAAGCTTGGTGAAATGTAGATTCATTCTGCCACTGTCGCGAAAATAGCTATTTTTGTCAATAAATTATGATTTCATATATAAAACTATACTATTATCCGCACTATGCCACGCAATCCCTCACAACAATATCGTGCACCCGCATTAGAAAAAGGTCTCGACCTACTGGAGTTATTGGCGCGAACACCAAGACCTCTGTCAATAAATGAAATTATAGAAATCCTAGGCCGTTCGCGTAACGAAATATTCCGTATGCAAAATGTCCTAGAACACCGGGGTTATATTGCACGCGACGAAACAGGCGACGGTTTCAAACTGACGACAAAGCTATTCGAAGTCGCCATGCAAAGCCCACCCACCGCCTACTTACTCGGCGCAGCGTTACCGATAATGCAACATCTAACCGAGACTTCGCACCAATCTGTACATCTGGCAGTGGCGAGTGGTGATCAATTTGTGGTTATTGCACGTATAGAAAGCCCCGCCGATATTGGTTTTTCGGTTCGTATCGGATACCGACGAAACTTGGTAGATTCAACTTCTGGACGAGTACTGTTAGCGTTCCAACCCGAACTCACACTGAACCCATGGCTTCAACAAATGGCAGACGAAGGAAGCTTTGCAATCGACAAACTGAAGCGCGAATTGAAGCGTATCCGCAAATTGGGCTACCAGCGCGCACCCAGCACCTTCGTAGAGGGCATCACAGATTTAGGCACGCCTGTTTTCACTGCTGCCACTAGCAGCGCCATTGCTGCGCTGAGTATTCCTTACGTAAAGTGCCGCAAAAACACAGACCATCCAACTATCGATACGGTCGTGAAGCAATTGTGTGAAAGTGCTGCTCAAATCTCATCAAAACTGGCTACGCACGAGTGCTAGGCATCCCCAATTAACTCTGGCATGATCTTAACGATCAAAAAATCCCTACACATCGATGCACCTCTTGATGGATGCGCCTATTGATGATTGATGCACACCAACACTTTTGGCAACTGGCTCGCGGTGACTACACCTGGCTAACACCTGACCTCAAACCATTGTATCGTGACTATGAACCAGGACATTTAGTCCAAGTTCAACAGCCACATGGCGTCACACACACGGTAGTAGTTCAGGCCGCACCTACGCTAGCCGAAACTCACTTCTTACTCGCACTTGCCGATGAACATGATTTCATCGCCGGGGTTGTGGGCTGGATAGACTTTGAAGCCTCGGACGCCATCCACCAACTTTCCGCTTTCTGCAAGCACCCAAGCTTTGTTGGCGTTCGTCCTATGATTCAAGACATCGAAGACCCAAATTGGATGTTGACCGAAAATTTTACGCCTGTGATTGAAGCCCTTGTCAGTAACCAGATTCGATTCGACGCGCTCATCTATCCGATCCATATCACACCACTCATCAAGTTTTGTAAAAAACATCCAAACCTGAAAGTTGTCGTCGACCATGCTGCAAAGCCCAATATTGCCAAACGTCAATTTCAACCCTGGGCCCAACATATGACCCAACTCGCGACCCAGACAAAGGTCAGTTGCAAGCTTTCAGGTTTAGTTACCGAAGCCGAGTCACAGTGGACCCTAGAGAGCTTACGTCCCTATGTAGATCACCTGTTAAATTGTTTTGGACCCGCAAGACTACTGTGGGGGAGCGATTGGCCAGTCGTTGCGTTAGCGGGAGGCTATCACGCATGGCGCGAAGTTACGTTGCAATTGTTAGCCTCTCTAAACCAAGTGCAACGGCAGGCAATTCTGGGTGGCAATGCAGAGACATTCTACGGGTTGAACATAGGGCGAGACTAACAAACTCGCCAACTAGTTTTGCAGGGTCTTTAGGTATTCTCGATATAGGCAATAAACGAAGCAGAAACCGCCTTGCCCTGTCCAATATGTGTGTGTCGAGCCGGTCTGCTTGCTTCATCTGGAAATTTATCTAACCAAGGTGCTTCCAAAGCAGGACGATACTCGGCACTGGGCACCCAAAACTCCATTTTAGCAACATGAGACCAATCTGCTCCACCCTCAACCAGCATCAGCCCAACATAACGGAAGATATTGGCATATTGCTGCTCGATGGTGTCGGGTACATTTCGAGTACCTGGGTCATAAGGCGATACCACACTAGAAATCAATAGGGGTCCGATTCTGGTAGCCGCCGGTATTGCTGTGAGATGACTAAGGCCGCCAATGGCAATGCTTTTTCTAGTACTCATGATGCTTCCAATTTCATCGCGAAACTCTAATTTTTCCTAGCCGCTAACCAGACCTCAAACGCCTCTTGGTTTTCTTTTGCAAGCGGAAACAGACCAATAGTGGACTCTCCAGCAGCAACTCGTTCAAGGGCAAAATCTTCCCTTTGCTCCTGCGCCAGCGCATCACGAACGACTTCTTCAACCAACGCTATAGGAATGATCACGACGCCTTCACCATCGCCAACCACAATATCGCCCGGTATCACAAACACACCAGCGCAGGTGATCGGCTGATCAGTCGAGAAAGGCATATGTTCACGACCCAAAGTCGCACCGTGAGATGTCAGGTGATAAACAGGTTCATCTATAGCAGCGATAGCCGGTGTGTCACGCAATGCACCATCTGTGACCACGCCTTTTCCCCCAAGAGAAAATACCCGGGTAGCAAATATATCTCCGATGGTCGCCGCACCACGTACACCACGCGCTTCGATGACCAGCACATCGCCTTGTTGCATGCTCTCAACCACACGCTTTTGTGCATTAACACCGGCAGCATATTCTTTTTGTACATCTTCTCGCAGCGCAACGTAGCGTAAGGTTCGCGCGCGACCCAGCATACGTTTGTTTGGGTGCAGTGGCTTTAAGCCTTCCATAAACGTGTTGCGTATACCACGAGTTTGCAATTGAAAGGTTAGCGTGGCTGTGGCAATTGAATTTAGTGAATCTACCAAGGCAGGTGTTAGCACCGTTGGTATATCAGTAGTCTCGGTCATAGAGGCCCCATGCTTAGCGAGGTGAGTGAAGTATTTTTTTCGCCGCCAGGTTACCATTTTCTGGACTCACACTTTGATTTTAAATATCTCCACTGAAATTTCGTTAATATCGATTATTGGACAGGTAACATCGACATCTCGCAAAGCTCGACCAAAATTTGACCTACAGCGAAAACGGTGTACAAAAGAAACCCAACTGCGGGAGAAATACCATGAGACAAGCCATTGATAGTAACGGTTCGGCTTACAATCGAAACCAACCTAGTTGGGATAATTCACTCATTCAGGTCGATCGC
>QIGT01000414.1 GCA_003230835.1 Gammaproteobacteria bacterium | reverse complement strand
CTGTTTGCCTGGTTTTCGAAAGGTAAGTTGGCGGCTATGCGTTAGTGTGTGATGCGTTTTGAGAATGCCAAGCTAGGTAGTTTATTGATCTACTTAACCAGCGATGATTTCGCGAATTGTTCGCTCAATGGTATCTCGCGACGGTATGTAGAGTTCTTCGAGGTTGGGCGCCGCAGGTACGGGAGTGTGTGGCGCGGTGATTTTCCGCGGTGCGGCTCGAAGAGCACCGTGTGCTTCGATGGCAACTGAACCGATCACTTCAGAACCCATACCGCACAATGGATTGGCTTCATCAACTACCAGCAGGCGTCCGGTATGTTCAACGCTCTCAACAATCATTTCCATATCCAGTGGTGAAGTAGTACGAGGGTCCAGCACCTCTACGGAAAAATTCGGCCGCAGTTTGTCTGCAACTTCATTGCAAAATTGCACCATGCGACCAAACGCAACAACGGTAATATCATCACCCTCGCGGGTAATATTGGCTTCACCGAATGGGATAGTATAGGGCTCGTCGGGCACCTCTCCCTTGGTGTTGTAGAGCACCTTGTGTTCAAGAAACATGACCGGATCTTCATCACGAATAGCTTGAATGAGCAAACCTTTTGCCTCATAGGGGCTGGATGGCAACACAACTTTCAGTCCAGGAATATGTGAAAAAATTGGCCACAACGCCTGGGCATGCTGGGCTGCTGAACCAAATCCCGCACCCACCGCCCCACGTACCACCATGGGAACATTACAAGTGCCACCAAACATATAACGAAACTTTGCCGCCTGATTGTAAATTTGATCAAAACAGACTCCGAAAAAATCCATGAACATAAGTTCGGCTACCGGTCGTAGACCTGTGAGTGCTGCACCCGCGGCAGCACCGACTATGGCACTTTCAGAAATAGGCGTATCAATTACGCGCTCAGCACCAAATTGCTCATACAAGCCTTTTAATACGCCAAACATATTCCCTGTAGATCCTTCACCACCGGCAATGCCGCCCTGACCTCCGGCAATGTCTTCACCGAGAAGGATGACGGTTGGATCGCGCTCCATTTCCTGACGCAAAGCCTCATTAATGGCCTCCCGGAAACTCTTTACTGACATAGGTTTGTTGCCCTATTGTTTATCTGAAAGTTGTTAATAAGACCCGTACACATCCGTCAGAAGTTCCGACGGATCCGGTTGTGGTGCAACTATTGCGGCAGTCACAGCGTCGTCAATTTCAGTGGCGACTTCTTTATCAATTGCATCTAGTTCCGTTGCCGACACTAGCCCCGACCTGGAAACTTTCGTGCGAAATATTGTTAACGGGTCCGCGGTTTCCCGGGTGTTTTCAATCTCTTGTTTCGAACGATAAGCTTGTGGATCACCTTCATAGTGGCCGTGCCATCTTTTTGCAAGACACTCAAGTGTTGTCGGTCCTTCCCCAGCACGGGCACGGGCAACCGCAATTGCCATAGCATCGGCGACGGCAAAAAAATCCGTGCCGTCTACTTTGTGTGCTGGCATACCGAATGCCGCCGCGCGACCTGCGATATCACCACTACCAACGTGATAATCAACGCCGGTATGTTCCCCAAAACCGTTGTTCTCAATGACAAAAATCATGGGCAGTTTCAGCACCACAGCAAAGTTCATGGCCTCAAAAGTGGTTCCTTGATTGCTAGCACCATCACCCAGGAAAGCAACCCCGACATTCGGTTTGCCTAAAGTTTTTGCCGCCAGGGCCGCGCCACATGCCAGCGGAGAAGAGCCACCAACAATTGCGTTGGCCCCTAACATTCCTTTGGACACATCCGCAATGTGCATGGAACCACCTTTGCCCTTACAGATACCACCGGCTTTGCGAAACAACTCCAGAGACATGGGGCCAAGTTCACAACCTTTGGCAATACAGTGACCGTGGCCCCTATGGGTTGAAGCAGTGTTGTCATCGTCACTAAGATGAATGCACACTCCCGCAGCAATAGCTTCCTGGCCAATGTATAAATGGGTCATTCCGGGCACGTTACCCGCTGCGTACTCTATCGAGATGCGGTTTTCAAATTCGCGAATGGTTTTCATGGCTCGATAACCACGCAACAGTGTGTCTTTATCAAGCTCGGTAATCGACTGTAAATCCTGGTTGGGTTTTTTCATGCCATTAGCTCTTCTGGGGTTTCCAAGATGCGTTTCAACAACGCCAAGTATTGCGCTGCTAGCGCACCATCGATTACGCGGTGATCGCAGCTCAAGGTGAGCGTTAACATGCTGGCAACTGTTAGTTTGCTGTCCACTACCACTGGCAACTCGGCCACTGCACCAACGGCAAGAATGGCACCTTGTGGTGGATTTATGATGGCGTCAAATTGACGTATCCCAAACATACCAAGATTAGATATGCAGAAAGTGCCACCCTGATATTCGTTGGGTTTCAACGTACCACTTTTAGCCCGCGCCACCAGACCGCGAACTAGCCAGGCGATGTCGATAAGAGATTTGTCCTGCACAGCCCTGATCACAGGAGTAATCAAACCTCCATCCAGGGCGACTGCAACGGCAATATCCGCGTCCGATTGGCGGTACAGGTTTTCCCCATCAAACTGGATATTGACATCTGGAACTTTCACTAACGTGGTGGCACAGGCCTTGATAAGAAAATCGTTGATAGACACTTTTTCTTTACGCAACTTGTTTAATTTCTTGCGCGCAATTAACAAAGTATCCATGTTGACGTCTATCACTACGCGATAATGAGGAATGTTTTGTTTGGACTCCTGTAATCGCTTGGCAATGATACGACGCATTTTTGTCAAAGGTTCGCCGCCAGTTGTGCTTACCACTGCAGTGACCTGTGGAATTGACATCGCAGCCGCAACGGGTGCAGCGGATTGTTTACGCCTAACCGGATTGCCCATTTTTTCGAGCACAAGCTCTACATCACGTCGGGATATGCGATTATTTCGTCCGCTACCCTGGACTTTGTGCAAGTTCAACCCTTGCGCTTTTGCCAGCTTTCTAGCCTGAGGAGTTGCGTGAACAACAGTATCGTCCGCAACCACCTCTTCAGGTAGGGATTGAATTTGAGATTCGAACGTTTGGTTCTTTTCCGAGGGCATAGGGACCTCGGTATTCTCGCTGATTGCAATTGGAGCCTCAGCGAGTCCCGCAACAAATACGTTAATTTGTTCATCACTCACGGAGCTGTCGGCAGAAACTGCCATGATTGCCTGCATAGGCAGAACGTCGCCAACCTGGCCAAGGATTTTTCGCAAGACACCGTCGAATGGTGCCGCCACCACCGCGACCGTTTTCTCTGTTTCAACTTCGCAAATTTCCTGGCCTTCGGTAAATGTTGCCCCTTCGCTGATCAGCCAGTCAACAATCGTTATTTCCTCAACGGATAAACCGAGGCTGGGAACATCAATACGTCTAATTTTTTGTGTCATCGGAAAATTGGCCTGCCTTATCGTCATGCCGCCATGGCAATACGCAACGCTTCCGCAATCGTACGGTTACGAAAGGTTTTTTGTTCATCGGGCTTTAGATCACAACAAGTCAACATCGCACCTTCAAGCAGAGAAGCAACCAGATGGGTACGAATTTTCAGTTCCGAAGCACTAATCTCTGGAGTTTGGGCGCTCACGCACATGGAAATCTTCTGTATAAAACGTTCATAAAACTGCGCCAGTCCTTCTCCGGAATATTTAAAACAGGAATCAAAAATTACCCAGGAATGTATGTTGAAACGGCGATGGTGGGCCCCTAGATTTTCATCCAACCAGTACTCCAAGTGTAAAGTCAAAGCTTCGTGGGGCGGCATGTTTGCAGTATCTTTCAATGCCTGAGTGTGGCGATGGCCTATACATTCGAGCAAAGCACGTACCAGATCTTTTCGCGTTGGAAAGTAATACTGCACATTTTTAAGGTCGACACCTGCCTTTAGCGCAACGTTGCGCATCGAAAACTCAGACAGATCACCGCGGCCAAGCAACTCGTAGGCTGCCTGCAGAATTTCTCTCACCCGCGCACGTCCTTTCGCTCGTTGTGCGGTACCCGGTGCAAGTGTGGCCAGTTCATCTGGGACCACTATCCTGAACTTGCTGGCGACCATTACCGCTACCATGGAAATATTCCTTATGAGGTTCACTACGCCGGTTTTGAGTTAATCCGTCAAGTGACGTATTTTATCAGTATACGAAAATATAACCAGTCAATGCAACTTCAATACCGGCAGGTACTGCCTACCTGAGAGCCACCCGATGGCCATTGAAAAAGAATTAAAGCACTATGCGCACTGGCTCTATGCTGGCAATAGACCCCGTAGTCTGGGGATCAAAATCTAAAACACATGTTCAACGTAACTCAATCGGAGAAGTCATGACCAAAAAATTGCATCAGGGTTGTGCCAAAATGATTCACTTTAAGGGGTTTGCTTCTACAGAACTCAATATTCTCCTCGCAGGTGCAGTGACCTTAAGCATGCAACGGGAATACTGGCGTCGACGTACCGATATTCAATACTGTCAGTCGGTGAGCTATTAGATTTCATGACAATGAGTTCAACACAACAAAAACGCTCGTTGTCTCGAAATAGCGACCTCACCATGCTGGTTGGTGTTGTCCTTTGTTTCGTACTCTCCGGGTTCGCTGCTCTTCTGTACCAGACCGCGTGGCTACGACAGTTTTCGCTGGTATTTGGTACTTCCGAACTGGCGGTGGCAACGGTCCTTGCAACCTACATGGCGGGGCTGGCAATGGGTGCCGCAATCGCAGCCCGCCTGGTCAACCGGATTGTACGGCCGGTGTTGGTTTACGGATTATTGGAAGCTGGTATTGCGATCTCGGCCCTGGCGGTACCTGCGCTACTTGCTG
>QIGT01000063.1 GCA_003230835.1 Gammaproteobacteria bacterium | reverse complement strand
GATAACTGCCCGCCAGAAGGGTTCGTTGGGAAGTCACCATTCCAGGTAAAGTCGTGTGCTCGAACAAATTCCGCCCCCTCCCCCTTCGCGCAAAAACCTAAATCTTCGAATTGCATGACGTTGATCACAGGGTAGTCGTCATAAGTACACAGAAAATCGACATCTTGCGGGGTGCAATCGGCTCGTGCGTAGAGCGCATCGATATCCATTGCCCAACCGCCGCGTACTTGAATCGGGTCATCTGGATAGGCATTGTGACGTTCTATGGTAGACAATAGTTTGGCATATGGCAGGTTGAGTGCTTCGGCTTGAGTGCGGCGCATGACTAACAAGCCCTCTCCCCCAGCACACGGCATCACGCAGTCTAACAAATGTAATGGTGAAGCAATGACTTTGGCGTTCATGTACTGCTCAAGCGTTATCGGTTTTTTAAACAGCGCATTAGGATTAGCCAGTGCGTTAGTTCTTTGTGCGACACATAGTTTGCCAAAATCTTCGCGCGTAACACCATATTCCCGCATGTAGTACTGTGTGAGAAAGGCAAAACTACCGTTCGGGCCCCCTGCTCCATATGGGTATACGGCATCTTGCGCGTTTTGGCTGAAACTGCTCAGGAGATTTCGAAATGTGTCGACTTGATTGGTATCACCACTGATACAAGCGACTACTTCAGCATCCCCGTTTTGTACTGCACGTGCAGCGCGTCGCAGGGCAATAACTCCGCACGCACCGCCCATGGGTATATGGTCTAGCCAACGTGGTGAAAGACCTAACTGTTGGGTCAAACCTACTGCAGTGTCGGGTGCTAATTGAAAGCTTGATACACAAAGTCCATCTACCCTATCTTTGTTGATGCCTGCGTGGTCAATTAGTGCACGTAACACCTTGGCCAGGAACCAGTGCGCACTACGATTTGAATATCGAATGTAGTCTACTGTCACAGGACAAACGATGGCGATGTCGTCGTAGGGGCTCTGCAGGTGCGTATTGTTATGCACGGTGTTTCTTCAAATGTCGGGTATCGATGCACTGGCTGTCTGCCACGGCGCTGATGGCAATTTTTTTCAGCTCTGCGCGTTGGATTTTTTTCGTGGCGGTTAGGGGTAGCTCGGCCAGTTGAACAAGATAGCCAGGTGCCTTGTAATAAGATAGGCGTCTTAGGCAATGGTTGGTGATGTCGATGGCTACTTGTGGCCAATCTTCGACAGCTGCAGTGGTTGTTACACAGGCGCAGACTTCATCTCCGCGGACTGCATCGGGAACTGGTGCAACTGCGACTGCTTCTACCAATGGGTGTTCAAGTAGGACTTCTTCTACTTCTACCGCAGAGATATTTTCGCCACTACGCCGAATGATGTTCTTTTTTCGATCGACGAAATGCATTAAGCCATCATTATCAAGATAGACCAAATCGCCAGTATGAAAGTACCCTCCTTGCCAGGCTAAAGTGGTGGCGCTCTGATCTTTTAGATACCCAGAAAAGAAGCCGTATCTTGGGTTATCACCACGATAGCGCACCCATAGTTCCCCTGGCTGGCCTTGAGGTACATCATTTTCTTGTTCGTCTACTAGACGATAGTCAAGGTGTTCTGGTGGCTTGCCAAAGCACGCCGTACCTACTTTACGTGGCTCTTCGCTGGCCACTACGGCAACCGTACAGCCGGTCTCAGTCATCGCCCATGCCTCTATCAGTCGAGTTCCGAAACGCTCTTCGAAAGCCGTATGCAGCTCGCCAGAAAGCCCAGCACCAAATCCAAAGCGGATGTTGTTTGATTGGTCTTGTGCGGATGTCGGTAGGCTCATCAGCATGACCGGCATCACGCCAAGATAGTGCATTATTGTGGCATCGCATTCTTTAACACTTTGCCACCAAGTGGTTGGATGAAATCTATCTAACGGCACAATACAGCCGCCACAAGCCATCATTGCCATTGTAGAGGTGGCCATCGCGTTCATGTGATACATAGGCAGAGGTGTGATTAGACGCTCTTGTCCGGGCGTGAAAGCGCAGTAGCCACCAACGTTCACATACCATTCACCGGAGGACAAAAAATACTCATTCGACAAAATGCATGCCTTAGGCTTGCCGGTTGTGCCTGAGGTATACAACAAGGCGCATTCTTGGTTTAAGCTGCCCCAGGGGGCAAGTTCTGTTGAGGATGGGTGGTATTCAAACTCAATGCTTGAACGTATGCGACAAGTGTCTTGAAGAGATTTACACGCCTGCACTACCGCTGTGACCTTGGCGACATGCTCTGGCAGTACTACCGCGTAGCGCACTTCACTGTGGGTCAGCACATACTCTAACTCGGCTGATTGCCACTGTGGATTAAGGGGTACAACGCTTATCCCTAGGCTGTTTAGTGCAAGCCAGTGTAAGAAAAACTCCGGTCGATTGTCTAAACCCAGCGCAACGCGAATTTGTGTTTGCTCGTGTGTCTCTATTAAAACTTCATACTGTATTGCTAGGGTTGAGACTAATTTGGAGAAATCTTGATAGCTTGTTACACCCGCTTCACATTGATATCGCCTGGCAGTTTCAGAGACGATGTGTAAGAACGGTCGCTCGCCGAAGACCATGACACTGTCTGCGAAACAGGCGGCCACACTACTTGCCATGGTCAAACCGCCTTATAGAAATAGTTGAATGGAGGGTAGAGCTGATTCGCGATTGAGTAGCTCGATTCTTTTTCGACGGATGCGCAGTTTGCCATCGACAGTGACTAATTCGTGATGCACCACGCCGCCTAGAGTCAACTGCGTATCCATATGCGATTCAAGATAGATGAATGGTGTGCGGCTTTGATATGCTTTGTCACCCTGGCAAATCACTTCTGGGTGTTGCAGCACATGCTGGCTATGGCTAGGCGGCAATTGGGAGTATACACGAGGACTTTTTAAACGCTCGATGCGGACCTGTAGAAGCAATTTGTCTTCGTACAGCAAGCTGTTAAAAAGGTCTTCTTCTAACTGGTCTCTTTTTAATGGCATCCAATAGAGCACGTCGTCTGTGAGTAGTGCAAGCCACGCTTCGAATTTTTTCTCATCCAACAACCTCGCTTCGTGATAGACGAAGTCCTGAACCCGTTCGGTTTCGTTCACGATGCTTGCGCCTGCATGGAAGCCACAATTCGTTCTCGCCAAGCACGGAATTGACCACGCATAGAGACTTCGCTGTTGCCCTTGTACTCGCCGGCAATATCGATGCGTTCGCTATCATCGTAGCGGCGATGCAGGCTAACCCATTCATTGTCTGAACTTGCTAAACCTTCTTGAATGGCGCGATAACAATGTAGGTCGTCATGCCCAACCACACTTGTCGGTGCGTTAATGAGGCGACTGTACATTAACGTTCGTTTGAGATGTTCGTCTGAAGCGCCGACAAGTCTAAATGTCCAGCTTTCCAATAGCGTCTTATCGTGGGCGATCGGGCGCGCAATACGCAGGGTTTGGATGGCACCCTTTATGGTTAGACTCGGGTAGTAAACCGTATTGTGTCGGTTTGTTGCGAGAATATTCTCGGCTTTTTCTTTTCCATATGCGTTCACCAGAGACTCGTGGTATCCGGGAATAGCAGAATAGGCAGAGTGAATCGAAAAATTGACTCCAGTGTAACTGTGGCCATTGGGGAATATTTTTACCCCCATATCATCGAAGAACTTATAGTTGCTGACGAAGGGTTCAAACTGCTCCACAACCATAGGTTTAATATCCGTCTCATCGTGATCTGCATACCAGAGCTTTTTTACTGTGCCAGCGGATGAATGATGGGCCACCATCGGGTGCATAGTGTCATTTAAATTCTCGACAAACATTTTCCAGTTGCAGTTGTGCATGTATCGAAATGTACCACCCACGACTTCTAATCGTCCTTCGGGAGAGCGGTCTGCCATGTTGTCTATAGAACTTAGTGACTCGCCATAGTATTCATGAAAGCCTAAACCTGCATCTGACAATTTTACGAACACGAAACCTCTATAAATTTCTACGTTCTTTACCCTGCTCAACCCGGTGCTTTCGTCAACAGTTGCACGGTCAGATGCTAACAGGTCATATTTCGAACCGGCGTAACCCTTGGGTTCAGGGATAGATCGTAGTGAACCGTCGAGGCGATAAGTCCAGCCGTGGTATGGGCAGCGAAGATTCGAACTCAGTTCGCCTGAAAGTGCGCTCACTAATTTGGCACCCTTGTGCGCGCAACGATTCTTTACCACCACCACCAAGCCATCTGAATCGCGTAACATGATGAGGGGCTCTGCGGCAATGTCTGCGGTGATGAAATTTCCTGGCTGTGGAATCTGAGAATCGTGTCCTAAGAATATCCAGGTTGAAGGCCAAAGGTGGTCCATTTCCAATTGAAAGACATCAGCGTCTATATAGACATCTTTATGCACCTCATCATCACGTACTAATGCGCTGACGTCTGCCGGATTCACAAATCGCGTTGTCGATACATTCATCACACGTCCCCATATTCTCCAAACGAATTAGGTTATAATTCACGTGAAATGTCAACTATATTCCTATATGCTTTTGGATGAATTCCATTGGTTCAGTTTAAATGCCGTCGGATACATCAGATTTTGCGCGCCACAATGCAAAAGCAGCAGCAGATCCCGCATCGGAGCAATTTCGACTGGATCACTCGCCCTTCTACAATCTCGCGCAAGTTGGAAGCATCTACGAAAGCAGAATGCAGACCTCACTGAAAGCCATAGGAATGGACTTGCCCAGTTGGCGTGTTTTGATGCTCCTTCAAGAGAAGCAACCCTGCACGATTTCAGAAATTGCTCAGCGCGCAACGACAAAGTTGTCGACAATGACCAAGGTTACCCAGCGATTGGAACGAAATTC
>QIGT01000509.1 GCA_003230835.1 Gammaproteobacteria bacterium | reverse complement strand
AATTGACACCATAGAAGGCTGAGGGTTGGTGCAAGCGCACGTGTGGATAGGCGACCTGCCAATGGCCGCCGGGTTGATGGTAACGATCTACCATGACTACGGTGCTGTCAGATTCTGTCAGTAGGGTATCGGCAAACGCCATACCCATGGCGCCCGCGCCTATGATTAAGTAATCAGCTTCTAGTGTTTTCATAAACAATCCTCATAGCTTGAGTGAAGCTTAACAAATTGCTTGTTAGCGTTAGAAAAAAGGCGGACCTACGGCGCGGCCGAAACCAGATTGCCGCGAATGGCATATGGTGAAATCGAATATGCAAATACCTGCACGGTATAACTCCGAAGCTGTAGGTAGCGTTCTATCTACTGTCGTACTGTGATGCAGTTCTAACCAAATCAGTAGATATAACAAGTGGTCATTACTGTATGGCGATTGGTTCTTTTGGATCTGCGACGAATCGTCCTAGAGTAGCTACATGAACTTATCCATAGTAGACAATGTAGACGTGTTTGAAGCGCCAGGTAACAGCGTATCCAATTATTCCGTTCAGGAAATTGCACAGTGGAATGAAAATTTTGCCACGCTTGAGGCCAGTCAAAGAGTTGAGGCGGCGTTGGAAAATTTCCCAGCAGTGCATGTACTTAGCTCTTCCTTTGGCGCTCAAGCTGCTGTGAGCTTACACATGTTTAGCCAAATCGAGCCCAACATTCCTGTTGTACTCATCGATACTGGGTATCTGTTCTCGGAAACTTACCAGTTTGTGGATGAACTCAGTGCGCGCTTTGGACTTAATTTACACGTCTATCAAAGTGTTAAGAGCCCAGCTTGGCAAGAAGCTAAGTACGGAGAGAGATGGCTTCAAGGTATTGAGGGTTTAGACGCCTACAACCTTGAAAACAAAGTTGAACCGATGCAAAGAGCCATGGGTGAGCTACAAGCGGGTACTTGGTTTACTGGTCTGCGCCGTTCCCAGGCTCCGTCTCGGGCTAACACACCCTTTGTGCAAGTTAAAAACGATCTGATTAAGGTTGCCCCAATTGTTGATTGGAGCGACAGACAAGTGTTCCAGTACTTGCAAAAAAACAACCTTCCCTATCATCCGTTATGGGAAAAAGGCTACATTTCGATCGGAGATGTGCACACGACCAAGTCGCTTCACGAAATAGACGATTCCGGTGAGGTGCGCTTTTTTGGCCTTAAGCGTGAGTGCGGCCTGCACGATTGATTACGGTACGAACTATATCTTGTTCTAAGGCTCTTGTACTAAGGCAGGGTCAGTGCGCTGTAGATCATTCTTAAAGCGACTAGGCTCAACAAGCCGCCGAATACACGTTTAAGTTTGCTTGAAGGCACAGCGTGAGCCACCCGCACACCGATGGGGGCGGTCAACACTGCACAGACGGTTATTGTTGCGAAGCTGGCTAAATCGACGTATCCAACTTGGGAGAATGAAATTTCACCACCACTGGCGAAAGCATAACTGAGCGCGCCTGCCATAGCGATGGGTACGCCTAAGGCGCTAGAGGTGGCGGTGGCGTTGTGTATGGGGACGTTGAAAAACACCAAGGTAGGCACGATGATGTTGCCACCGGCTATGCCGGCAAAACCAGCAGCATTGCCGCCCAAGTATCCAATACCGCTGGCACCTAGTATTCCAGGGAACGAGCGATGAGGCTGCGGTTTCCAATGGGTTAACATGACGATGGCCACAAATATCAAAAAACATCCAATCATGCCGCGCATCATTGGTGGCGGAATCAGAGGCGCAAGAATGCCCGCGGAGAAACTTCCCAGCACAAAGACTAAGGCTAGCCTGCGAACCAAGTCCCAACGGACCATGCCTGCTCGATATTGTGTATAGGCGGCGGATGCGGAGGTGAAGATGATGCACGCAAGCGATGTGGCCACCGCGATAATGGTGATGTCTTGTGCCGGGTGTACTCGGCTTGATTCAAAAACCAAGATCAAGGCCGGCACGATCACCACGCCACCACCTATCCCTAGCAACCCACCCAGGAAGCCGCTTAGTAACCCCACGCCAGCTAGGATAAGGGTGGCTGTCTCAAATAATGCCAAAGTTAGATTCCATTGAGGACGTTGTCGACACGCCCTATCATTTCATCCTTGTCATAAAGATCATAGTAAATTGAAGCCATGATGTTGGGTGGACCGAAGTAAAAGCGTTCGTATAGAACTTGGCGACTACCAAACCCAGAAACCGAAACGTCATGCGCTAAGCGAAACAGCGCAACGCGGTCTCGGCTCGAAAGGTTAGTGAGCTGAAAATATCGCTCGATGTCGGCAGATATTTCGCCGCTGAAATCTGCTTCGCAAGGGGTTGCCATCAATGAGCTCGAACCGAGTAGCTGCACGGCTTCAATAAGTTTTGGGTAAATTCTAGGGAAGATGTTCCTGCTGGTATCCAGGGGTGTTCTTTTAGGTACGAACATTCCCCATCGGTCTTGTTCTGCTTGAGCTTCGGCACTGAATATCAGGGCGCGGATCGTTTCAGCGGCCCACATTGCTTCCGCAATTTGGCCCTTGACGTTCAAGTCTTTGTCTTTGCCGGAGGCGTGAGCCATGGCGCATAATAGGCCCACAATGAACTCAACCTTGGCGAGTTTCCCGCAGGCTGCTTGGTGCATCATGTGTACTACGGCATTTGTTTCAGCGAAGGCCTGATTGCATAGTAAAGGATCTTTGTACATGAACACCCGCTCCCAGGGCACCGTGACATTTTCGAATATCACAACCGCGTCCATTTCTTCGAATCGAGCCGCTAGGGGGGTGTCGAATCGGGGCTTGCCGTCGTCGTAGCTGTCGCGACAGACCAGGCGTAAGCCTTTGCTTGCTATGGGCAAGCTGAAAGCAAATGCATACGGAATATTCTCTTGCGATGCCTTCAGCAGAGTGGATGGAAACACTTCAATTTCATTGGCGCTGGGACCCAAGGTGGCCAGTAAACGCGCGCCGTTGACGATGATGCCGTCTGCGTTTTCACCGACAACTTGTAAAGCCACTTCTGGACTGGATAGACCTTCCTTGGCGAGCTGGGCGTTTACTTGTGGGTTAACCAGGGTGTGGGTCAAAATGTAATCGTTTTGACGTGCTTCGTGGTAATAGTTTCGCATGTTGTCAGCAAAATTTGTCGGTGCACTAGACGAGTGATTCTGGTTGAGAAAGTCTGCCGCAGCGGCGAATGCCATGACAGATGCATTTTTGTAATCTGGGGTGCGCCCAAACATGCCGTTGGACCACTTTGCCCATTGGTAGTAAGCGGCTCCTCGGCGTTGCACATCCTCGGTGGAGTGTGGTGTTAGAAAGGACATCGAGTAGCGTTCACCGTCTTCCACATAGGTGAGTTTGTCTTCAAATTCGGGCTCGACTTGTCGATCTAGAAAACTAGCTAGAGTAGCAGCACCGCGTTGAATGCCAGGTGCTTGGGTGACATCTTTAACGCGTTCCCCGCGTAGCCAAACTTCTCGATCATCTTGTATAGACGTAAGGTATTGCGCACCTGTTTTGATACTCATCGTCCTGCTCCTTTTGTTTTTGCTTGTGCTCTTTTTTCTTTTGGTTGGGGTTGCTGAATAAGCGAATCAAGACCTTTGTAAAGGTTGTGCCAGTCGCTTTCGGATAAATGCTGATTTAGTACGGCATAGGCTTGATCTACTAAAGGCGTGACCTGATCTTCTAATGCCATGCCTTGCGCGGTCGCGCGTACTTTGACAATGCGGCGATCAGTTGCCGTACGTTCTCTCACGACTAAGCCATCTCGTTCTAGTCTGTCTACGACTCCAACCAAGCTGGGAGAAGAAATTAGCGTTGCCTTAGACAAATAGAGCAAGGGTAATGAATTGTTTTCCCATAGTGCTCGCAGTACCCGCCACTGCTGCTCGGTCAGGCCGAACTGGGCGAAAATGCGACGAAAATTCGGCATCACTGAATCAAGTGTGCGATACAGCATCATAGGCAGTGAATCAGATAAGCGCTTCATATGTTAATGATTAACATATTAACTAAATAAAGCAAGACTTTTGTTCTGCTACTCATGCGATTGCAGTTTGCTCATCAATAAATGTAACGAATACGCTAAAACGCGAATACGTTAAAAGTAGGTTGGCGGAACAAAAAAAGGGCCGGTCATAGACCAGCCCTTTTATGCTCGTTGTCGGGACAACTAGGTGAGCTGACCCTCAAAACTCGCAATAGATATCACTAATCACCTCCTTATAGATTTGTCCAAAGTGGCTGAATTATGTTCTTACCCATTTCAAATGCAAGTGCTAATGCAGGCTCAAGGTGTGTCACGTCAAAAGTAGATGGGGTCGGGGGGCGTGGAGGTAGTAGAGGTAGTGGTGGTTGTGAATCTGTACAATGTCGGTGCTTGGATAGGAGAGTAGGCAAGGGTTCATGGGGAACGAAGACGATAGGCGCAAAGATGATAGGCGCAAAGACGATCAGCAAGCTTGGGTAGACCTTGCTGCAAAAGAGCTGCGGGGTAAGCCGCTAGAAGACTTAACCTGGCATAGCCCGGAAGGCATTGCCATCAAGCCCCTATATACCGAAGAAGATTTAGAGGCCATCAGCTACGATTCAAGTTTCCCGGGAAGTGCGCCGTTTCAGCGAGGTCCTCGGGCGACCATGTATACCAATCGAGCTTGGACTATTCGTCAGTATGCTGGTTTTTCTACTGCCGAGGAGTCCAATGCGTTTTACCGACAAAACCTCGAGGCGGGCCAGAAAGGCTTGTCGGTAGCTTTCGATTTAGCCACGCATAGGGGTTTTGATTCAGACCATGTGCGGGTGTCTGGTGATGTCGGTATGGCGGGTGTGGCGATAGATTCTGTGGAAGACATGAAAA